>JALOPB010000232.1 GCA_025454115.1 Desulfobacterales bacterium
TCTTTCTCTTCGTCCTATTATATTTTCTGATGTACTTCCTCCACAAACCCGAAGTCGCGCGCATCGAGGGCAGCACCGAGTTCGTGGCCCAGCAGCGCGCCCAGCTCGGCAAATGGACGCGCGGCCAGAAGAACGCCCTGCTCTGCTTTCTGATCACCGTCACCCTCTGGCTGATCCCCGGCATCCTGGCGGTCCTTTACGGCGAGACGTCGCCGACCACCAAGGCTTACAGCAAAATGATGCCGGAGGGCGTGGCGGCCCTCATCGGGGCCGCATTGCTCTTCCTGCTGCCCGTCAACTGGAAGGAGCGCGAGTTCACCATCTCCTGGAAACAGGCGACCCGAATCGACTGGGGCACGCTGCTGCTCTTCGGCGGCGGCATCACTCTCGGCTCGCTCATGTTCCAGACGAAGCTCGCCGAGGTGATCGGCACCGGCCTGCTGAAGATGAGCGGCGCGACTTCGGTGTGGGGCATCACCTTCGGAGCGATCTTCATCGCCATCCTGGTGAGCGAGACGTCCTCCAACACCGCCTCGGCCAACATGGTCATCCCGGTCATGATCGCGCTCGCCCAGGCGGCAGGCGTCAATCCGGTTCCGCCGGCCATCGGTGCCACCCTCGGCGCCAGCTGGGGCTTCATGCTGCCCGTTTCCACCCCCCCGAACGCGATCGTCTACGGCTCGTCGGCCTGGCATAGATTGGCATCCTCCAACCGAGCGCACCAAGCATTGACACCCCGGTTGTGTATACAGTATACCGTTTTCGGCATGTCTGGAACGGAAGGCCTCTGTCTGCCCGAACCTGCCGCTGCGTTCGTCTTCCGGAAGTCCTGCGACCCCAACCATTGCCCATAACACCAGGGGGCTTCATGGCAATCGACAAAACCCACCAGAGCGAGCTCGAGCGGCTTTCCGCCTTAGAACAGCGCGCCGAGTCAGGCGGCGGAACCCAGGCCGTCGAGCGCCACCGCCAGCGCGGCAAACTGACCGCCCGCGAACGCCTCGATCGGCTCTTCGACGCGGGCAGCTTCGTCGAGATCAACCAGCTGGCCGAAAGCCAGGCGGTCGACTTCGGCATGCAGGAGAAGAAAGTGCCGGGGGACGGGGTGGTCACCGGCTGGGGCACGGTGGACGGCCGGCGGGTCTTCGCCTACGCCCAGGACGTCACGGTGCTCGGGGGTTCGGTCGGAACCGTTCACGGCGCGAAAATCTGTCGCATCATGGACGAGGCCCTCAAGGTCAAGGCGCCCCTGGTGGCCCTGAACGACTCGGGCGGCGGCCGGCTGCACGAGGGATTCTTCGCTTCGCAGGGAGTGGCCGGCATGTTCTTCCGGAACACCGCCGCCTCCGGGCTGATCCCGCAGATCACCGGCATGATGGGCTCCTGCGCCGGGGTGTCCGTGTATTCGCCGGCATTGACCGATTTCATCGTGATGGTCAAAGGTACGAGCCACATGGTGATCACCGGTCCCGGGGTCATCAAAGCCGTGACCGGGGAAACGGTCGATCTCGAAGCGCTCGGCGGCGCCAAGGTCCACAGCGAAATCACCGGCCAGGCCCATTTCGTAGCCGAAAACGACGCGGAATGCATTGCCGCCATCAAGAAGCTCCTGAGCTACCTGCCCTCCAGCCACCTGGAACCGCCGCCGGTGGTCTACAACGGCGACGACCCCGATCGGGTCGACGACACGCTGGAGCAGATCGTGCCGGCCCATTTCAAGAAGTCCTACGACATGCGCGCCGTGATCGAACGCATCGTCGACCGCGGATCGTTTCTGGAGGTGTTGCCGCGCTTTGCCGCCAACATCATCGTGGGCTTCGCGCGCATGGAGGGGGCCAGTGTCGGCATCGTCGCCAACCAGCCGCGCATCAAGGCCGGCTGTCTGGACGTCGACGCCTCCGACAAAGCCGCACGCTTCATCCGCTTCTGCGATTGCTTCAACATCCCCCTCATCAACCTGGTGGACGTGCCGGGATATTTTCCGGGCGTCGCCCAGGAGCACGCCGGCATCATCCGCCACGGCGCCAAGATGCTCTATGCCTACTCGGAGGCCACGGTGCCGAAGATCACGCTGGCGCTGCGCAAGGAATACGGCGGTGCGGTCATGGGCATGTGCTGCGTGGGCATGGGCGTGGACTTGATGCTGGCCTGGCCGATTGCGCAGCTGGTCGTGCTGGACACGACTGCGGCGGTCGGCCTCATCTTCCGCAAGGAAATCCAGAGCGCCGCCAGCCCGGAGGACTGCCGCCGGCAGAAAATCGAGGAGTACGACTATAAGTATTCGAACCCCTTTCACGCCGCTTCCAACATGCTGGTGAACACCGTCATCCGGCCGCGCGACACCCGGCCACAGCTGATCAAAGCGCTGCGCATGCTGCGCAACAAGGAACGCCCGGCGCCGACCAAGCGGCATGGGAATATCCCTCTCTGAAGGGAAATTCGAAGCACGAAATTCGAAATACGAAACAAATTCGAATGTCCAAAACTCCAAATTCGAAACAGTATGACCTTGAAGACCGGACCCTGGAATTTGCGAGGAGAGCCAGGAATTTTGTCAAATCATTGCCGAAAACAATTGCAAATTATGAAGACTCCAAACAGTTGGTTAAGGCATCAGGTTCGGTAGGCGCCAACTACATTGAAGCTAACGAATCCCTTAGTAAAAAGGATTTTATAATGCGAGTAAAAGTCTGCCGCAAAGAAGCAAAAGAAAGCAGATTTTGGCTGAAGCTTATCGACACAGACAACGCTGCTGAGCTTGAAAAGGAGCGAGCTTTTCTAATTGCCGAGTCAACCGAGCTGATGAACATCTTCGGTGCCATATTCCAAAAGAGTCAATGACTCCAGCCTTGTTTTGATCATTCGGATTTCGAATTTGTTTCGAATTTCGTGTTTCGAATTTCGGATTTAATTTGTGCCCAACCATACTTCAGAAGGGACTTTAATCGGATGGATTTCGATCTTACCAAGGAGCAAAAGGATATTCAAAAGGCCGCCCGGGAGTTTGCCCGCGGCGAATTTCCCAGGGTGGCGCTGGAATGCGATGTCCAGGAGAAGGTGCCGGTCGACGTTATCCGGAAAGCGCGCAAGCTCGGCCTGATCGGGCTGTTCGTCCCGGAGGCCTACGGCGGGCCGGGGCTCGGTTTCCTAGAACAGGCCCTGGTGCTCGAGGAATTCTGGAAGGTCGATCCCGGGATCGGCCAGCAGCTCTGCTCGCTGACCTTCGGCGCGGAGGAGCTGCTCCTGTTCGGGACCGAGGCGCAGAAGAAAAAATGGCTGCCGCCGCTGTTCGAGGGCGACGGCATCATGGGGTTCGCCATCACCGAACCGGATGCCGGCAGCGACACGTCCGCGGCGACCACCACCGCGGTCGAAGACGGCGACCACTACGTCGTCAACGGCTCCAAGATCATGATCGGAAACGGCACGGTGGGAACCTTTCTGCTGGTTTACTGCCTCACCCGACCCGAGGTGCAGAAGAAGACCGGCCGCCACAGCATCCTGATCGTCGAGACCGATCGGCCGGGCTACAAGGCCGACCCCATGCACGGCAAGATGGGTCTGCGCGCCTCCGACACCTCGGCCGTCTACTTCAACAACGTACGGGTGCCCCGCGAAAACCTGCTCGGGACGGAGGGCGGCGGGTTCATCCAGCTCATGAAATTCTTCGACCACTCGCGGTCTTACGTGGCCGCCCACGGCGTAGGCATCTCCCAGGGCGCGCTCGACCTGGCGGTCAAACACGTGAAGGGCCGCAGACAGTTCGGCCAGCCCTTGGCCGCCTTCCAGGCGACGCAGTTCAAGATCGCCGAGATGGCTACCAAAATCGAAATGGCGCGCAACTCGGTCTACAAGTCCGCCTGGCTGCTCGACCGGGGCAAACCCGACACCAAGCTGACCGCCATGGCGAAGCTCTTCGCCTGCCATGTGGCCGTGGAGGTCGTGGATGAGGCCCTGCAGCTGCACGGCGGCTACGGCTATTTCAACGATTACGACATCGAGCGCTTTTACCGTGCGGCCAAGGTGCTGGAAATCTACGAGGGGACCAAGGAAGTCGAGAAAATCGTCATCGCCCGGGAGATCCTCGGCAAGTTCTGACCGGCTCAGCGGCCCACAAACCGGGGTCGGCGCTTCTCCAAAAAGGCGCGGAAGCCTTCCTGACGGTCCTCCGTATCCCGCAGGAGGGCGCTGCCCCGGGCTTCCGCCAGCAGACCTTGTTCGAGCCCTTCGTAGCGCCCCGCGCTGAGCGCTTCCAGCGTGCAGCGGACGGCGATCGGCGGCCGCTCGGCCAGCCGTTGCGCCAGCTCGTCGATGCGGTCCTCAAATTCCTCCGGCTGGCACAGGAAATCGACCAGGCCGATTTCGAACGCCTCCGCCGGAGCGACCGTGGTGCTGAATAGAATCATCCGCAGGGCCCGGGCATCGCCGACCAGGCGCGGCAGCCGCTGGGTTCCTCCCCAGGCCGGCATGATGCCGATATTGAGCTCGGTCAGCCCCAGCTTGATCTCGGCACGGTCGGCTGCCAGCCGGAAGTGGCAGGCGATCGCCAGCTCCAGCCCTCCGCCCATGGCATGCCCGTTGATCGCGGCGATCACCGGCTTGGGGAACCGGTCCAGACGGGTCCAGAGGCCGCGCGCCGTTTCCCCGATCTGCGCCGCATTCCGCGCATCCTTGACGTCGAACCCGGCCGAGAAACACCTGCCCCCGGCACCGCTGATGACCACCACCCGGATGTCCGCATCGCTTTCCACGGCCGACACCGCCGCCTCGAACTCGAGCACGGTGGCCAGATCCCAGGTGTTGGCCGGCGGATGGTTGAGCGTGATCCGGGCGACATGCCCCTTGCGGCTCACTATCAGGTTGCGGTATTCCACGCCGTTTTCCTTTCTTGCAAGACTATCGCGTCATCATCAGACCCGGAAGCCAGGTCGCAAGCTCCGGGAACACCATGATCAGGGCGAGGCAGATCGCCTGAAGAAAGACGAAGGGAACGATGGCACGATAGATGTCCGTCATCGTGACGCCGGGCGGTACGATGGCGCGCATGATGAATAGGTTGAAGCCGAACGGCGGCGTGATGTAAGCCATCTCCATGTTGACCACGAACAGGATTCCGAACCAGAGCGGATCGAAGCCCAGGGCCTTCACCACCGGAACGAAGATGGGAATGGTCAGCATGATGATGCCGGCCGGATCCAGGAACATCCCCAGGATGAAGAAGATGAATTGCATGGCGATCATGATGGTCCAGGGCGAGACCGGCAGGGCGAGGATGCTGTTCTGGACCAGGGTTTGAATCTCGGCATAGGCGGCGAAATGGGTGAAGGACATGGCCCCGATGATCAGCCAGAACACCATGGCGTTGAGCTTCATGGTATGAAAAAGCGCTTCCTTCAGGTTGGCCCAGGTCAGCTTTTTATAGAAAAGGGCGCAGAGAATGGCGCCGAACGCTCCCACGGCGGATGCTTCGGTGGGCGTGCAGATTCCCGTATAAATGACCCCCAGCACAAGGATGATCAGCAGAATGGGCAGAAAGACGCCTTTGATGGAAGAAAACTTCTCTCGCCAGGAGTAAGTTTCCTCGATCGGCGGTGCCAGATCCGGCTTGATCAGAGCCATGACGAAGATGTAGACGACATAGATCAGGGTCAACACGATGCCCGGCAGGATCCCGCCGATGAAGAGCTTGCCGATGGACACCTCGGCGATCGCGCCGTAGATCACCATGATGATGGAGGGCGGAATGAGGATCCCCAGCGCTCCGCCCGCGCTGATGCAGCCGATCGCCAGCGAGCGGTTGTAGCCGCGGCTCATCATGGACGGCAG
>JALOPB010000233.1 GCA_025454115.1 Desulfobacterales bacterium
CTGGACTGGTACGACCGCTGCCGAGTCGGCGACCGCGAAATCATTCTGCTGCCCTGCAACCACTGGACCATGCGCAACCCGATCGCCGGACCCAACCTGGGTTTGTGGGGATCTTATTTGATTCGCACGGCCGCCGGCCCAACGATTTATATCTCAGGCGACACCGCCTACTTCGATGGCTTCGACCAGATCGGGGCCGAGTTCAACATCGATCTGGCGGTATTCAACCTGGGCGCCTACGAACCGCGCTGGTTCATGGCGCAAAGCCACATCGACCCTCGCGAGACCGTGCAGGCCTTCCGGGAACTGAACGCCCGGAAGTTAATGATCATGCACTGGGGCACCTTCCAACTGGGTGATGAACCCGTGCATCTGCCGCCGCAGCATCTGCGGGATCAAATGCAGAAAGCCGGGCTTCTCAGCCGCCTGGTGGACTGGAAACACGGGGATACCCGGGTCGTATGACGCACTCGCGGAAGAGCCGTTCCGGCTTTGCCCTCGCGTCGCTTCTATGTTATGACTCCGGCCAACCACAGCGCATCGTCAGCCGACGTGCGGAACGGCAGCGCCCCATGCATGCGTGCTGGAGGCGCACGTCACCATCGGAGGTAATAGGACCCGAATGAGCCTGCTTTTCCTGGCGCCTGAACTCGACCCCCAATCCTGGATCAAACACCTGCACCGTCAGGATCCCCATCTAGATGTGCGCATATGGCCCGATGCGGGCTCTCCGGAGGACGTACTGTTTGCGCTCAGTTGGAAACACCCTCTGGGCGTCATGAAACAGTTTCCGCGGCTCAAGTGCATCGCCTCACTGGGGTTCGGCGTCGACCATGTCCTGCGGGATCCTGATCTGCCGGCCGGCGTGCCGGTTACGCGGATCGTCGATGGAGGGATGGTCGCTGCCATGAGTGCGTATGTCCTCACGGCGGTACTCAATTACACCCGCCAGTTCGACCGTTACCGCCGCGACCAAGCCCGGAAGGCGTGGACGCCCCGCATACCGAAGCATCCCCGAGACGTGCCGGTCGGCATCATGGGGCTTGGCCATCTGGGGTCGGATGCCGCGCGGAAACTGCACGCGATGGGTTTTCCAGTATCCGGGTGGAGTCGCACCCCAAAGTCGATCGATGGGGTAGCCAGCTTTGCCGGGGATGACGCCCTGGATGAATTTCTGGCCGGCACGGCTATTTTAATCTGCCTGTTGCCGCTGACTCCGGAAACCCAGGGGGTTTTGAACCGCCGCACGCTGTCCAGACTCCCCGCCGGAGCCTACCTGATCAACGTGGCACGGGGGGAGCACCTGGTGGAAGCGGATCTGCTCGCAGCCCTGGAAAGCGGCCATCTGTCCGGAGCCTGCCTTGATGTGTTCCGCCAGGAGCCGCTGTCCGAATCACACCCGTTCTGGAGCCACCCCCAGATAACCGTGACCCCGCATGTCGCCAGCCTGACCTATCCCCGGGACGTGGCCCCCCAGATCATCGCGAACTATCATCGCGTGCGGGCCGGACAGCCGCCCTGGAATGTCGTCGATTTGAAGCGGGGCTACTGATCGCTTATGGAGCCGCAACGAATCGTGCGGGGTGAACCGCCGGGAGAAAGCTAAATTTTCTCGAACCTAAACTGAGCGCTTTTATTACCTGACAGCGGGGTTTTCTACAAAGGAGGTGATGGTATGAGAGCTGCGGCATATCCCTTTTTGATCCTGGCCTGCTCGATTTTATGCATGGGCACCGTGCAGGCGGCTGATTTGGACAAGGAGTTTCTCAACAAGCCATGGGGGGCACCGCTGTCCGAATTCCCGGAGCATGTCCACATGGGCGGCAGCGGTAAAATCGCTTATTACGTAAACCCGAAACAGGCCTATACGCTTTTCGATACTCAGGTGACGAATCTGGTCTACGGCTTCTACGACGAAAAGTTCTTCGCCGTCTATGCCGGCCTCGAAGCCATCGATACCTACAGCACCATCAAGCGTGGCATCCAGCAACGCTTCGGAACTCCCAAAATCAGCATGGAGTCCCGGGGCGCCCTGACCACCCATTCCTGGATGGTCGGCGACACGCGCATCAAGATGAAGTACTCCGAGACCTCGGGCGCCATGAAGCTCTCCTTCTACTACATGCCCCTGGCCGGCCGGGCCAACGCCGAAATGCAGAGGGAACTGGACGAGGAGCCGCCCGAGCCGCTGTTTCCGCTCAGCCCCATCCGCCAGAAGGAAGCCGTCGAGCTATTGGAACTCTTCAGTAATTGAGATGTCCTAAAGAAGCCGATCTCGGCGTTGCTCCTCTCATGGATCGGCGGGCAGGCGCAGGTTGCCGTCCGTATCGAAGCCCAGGGGTGCGGCGGCGAGGATCTCAGCGGCGGGCATCCCTTCAACCTCCTCCTTCAAGGCTCGGCTGATCAAAAACTCGGAAAGGTGCATGGTGTCGCGGATCACCACCGCCCGCACCTCAGCGGCCGGCACCGGGCCGATGGTGGTGAAGCAGGCCTGAATCGCCTTGCGGTCATTCGGCATGCGCACGGGGATGAAGGCCTTGCGCAGCGAAAGACTGGTGAGGGCGTTCATAAGGGTGGCTTCATAATCCAACGCCTGAAAGACCTTTTCCGTGATGAAGTCGGCGTTCCCCAGGCCGATCGCATTGCCGCCCGTTCGGGCGGAGAGGTTCAGAACCGCGACGCGCTTGACCTTCAGAATTTGCGAGAAGTCGCTTTCCATCAGATCGAAGGCCCGGCCGGTGACATTCGGGTCCATCCCGGCGCCGCTGATCTCCTTACCGATCCGACCCACCACCAGGGCATCCAGATCCCGGAACGGCAGGCGGGGGATGTGCGCCTTGGCGAGCGCGTTCAGGCGGGTTTCCTCCTCCAGGATCCGGCCGGCCGGGACCCCGGCGACAGCCAGCGTCCGGTCGAAGGCGTTCTCCACGACCGCCAGTCCGAAACGGAAATTAGCGGATGCGGCGATTGTCTGCCCCATGGCCTGGCAGAGCTCAAAAAAGCCGTGTTTCATGGCCCAGGTGTGGTAGGCAATGGCGCCGCGGTGTTTGCCCATGCCGACGCACAACATCTTCAGGATCCCGCTTTCGGCCGGGCCGATGAACTTGGTATGGGGTTTGACGCGGTTGATGGCAATGGAGTGCTCCATCGCCATGGCGTCCCGGCTAAAATACACCGGCACCTCGCCGTACACGGTGCCAACCGCATCGACGTCCATCGTGGAGACGACCGGCGCTCCGCAGGATTCCTCGGTCACGTTCAGCCGCCGCAAGACGGCGGCCTGGCCCTCAGCCGTGGCGCCGCCGTGGCTGCCCATGGCCGGGATAATTGCCGGCCGAGCCCCCGCCTGCCGCAACCGCGTGCACACCGTGCGCACGATAACCTCCAGGCGGTCGATCCCGCGGCTGCCCACCCCGACGGCCACCCGGTCGCCGGCACGGATCCCGCTCTGCGGGAGCAGGCGGTCCAGCTCTTGGTTGACCGCCGCCTCCACGTCGTCGATCGCCTGGCGGCTGAAATCCATGCGCACGCGATGAAATTCCGGGAATTCGAAATCGGCTTCGATGAAGGCGGGATAGCGCATGGTCAACTTTCCTGGTCCTGACGCCGGCCGTGACAAATCCGGCGGACTGAGTTAGTATTGTCTATAAGTTGATTGAGCTGAACGATGAATTCCAAACCTGAAAAGCCGACCATGGAATTGTTCAAGGGCGTCATGCTGGCTCACATGATCCTGGGCCTGCACGTCGTCCTCATCTGCCTGATCGGGCTCGTCGTGATCTTCTTCGGCGGCATCGCGCGATACTGGGCCTGGATTTTCCTGGGCGGGCTCGCCCTGACCGCGGCCGGAGCCTACTTCGTCTACCGCCGGCTGAAAGCCCAGGGCCGCAACGTGATCCGCGACCTGCAGGGAGTGGCGGTGCCGTCGGGCAGCACGCTCGAAGTCCGTTTTCTAGGCGGGCTGGCCTCGGTTACATTCGCCCGGCCGGCGGCCTCGCCATTCGCCGAAATCACGGCTTCTTCCGCGCCGCCCCTGCTCGAAGACCCGGAAACCCAGCGGCTGCGCGAGCTGGCCTCTCTGGCCCAGCTTTACGAGAAGAACCTCCTCACCCGCGAAGAGTTCGAACGGGCCAAGGGGACGCTGCTCAGCTCCGTTCAGCAGTCAGGATTCGGATCCGGGTCATTAAAGAATTGAAGTCGGCTTCCGCGACCGGCTCCCAGGGCGATCGCGGCACGAACTGCACAAAGGATTTGACGCCGGGCGCAAACACCTTGCCGCCCTGAATCACCGGAGCAGGAAGCCGGAACTTGAACTCCCCGCCGAAATCGAGCAGCAGATCCAGCTCGTAGCCCTCTTCGAGCAGTTCCACCATCAGCGCGTTCGGTGCGCGCCCGCGCCCGCTCATGCGGCGCTTTCCGCCGGGCCCCTCGGCGATCTCAATGATGGTCTCTTCGAGCTCGACCGCGCGCTCGTCAACGGCCAGCAACAAGGCCCGCTCGGCCAGGTATCGGCCTTCCGCAAACGGTATCCACTCACCCATTGTTTCCGCCTTTCGCCTCTCTTGAAGGACGTCCGATGGCGAAAAGGAACATCCGAATCAATCTAAAGCGGAATATCTTTCAAAAATCAATCCTATTCGTGAGAAGACACTTGCCTCTGCCTGATTCGGGCCAACACTGACAACCGCTGAGGGAGCCGACCGACATGGATAACACATGATATCCAGAACCAATCTGTTTCGATTATGGATTGTCGGGTGCGTGAAAGATCATCCGACGAAATAGCCGAACGACCATTTTTCAGATTGTTTCAGCGAATCACAGTAGCCTGTTGCCCCCAGAACCTCGCGGATCAATCAAATGATTTGCGGGCCGTTTGGAGCAGGTAACTGATAAACGCAGCGACATCTCCGGCCACGAAGTCGACACCGCACCTGCCGGCCAGATCCGGGTCGGTCCTGAAGGCTGCTCCCCCTGCCACAAGCCGCGTTCCTTCGGGAAGACTCTCCCCGATCCAGCGAAGATCTTCTTCAGAATCGATCTGAAGCACCGTCACACCCAACAGGGCAGGGCGACGCAGCCAGCACTCGGCCACAATCCGCTCCCGGGCAACGGTTAACCCTATTGGATGCACTCGTAGTCCGGCCAGACCAGCAAAGCGCTCAATGATTCTAAGCCCCTGGCCGATACCGTCGTCCAAGGTTGCGGTGACCATCAACGGCGGTACGTTCCATAACCCGGGCAGCCCCATCGTTTTCCGGATCCGTTCCAGTTCCCCGGCTACATCCATGAGCTGACCGTAAGCGGGGAGCCCCGACGTACTCCATCGCGTACTCCATCGGATAGTCAAATCGGACAATACTTCTTCCAAGTTCAAGGATGGGGATTTCCTGCTCATGCTAATAGCCTATGTACTCCTGCCATTTTCCGAGGTTCTGAGATGGACAGGGCTGAAATTATCACTTTATGTTGGCATCATCCTATAACCTAACCCGGCGGAAACACGGCCCTCGGAAAGGGCTAATTCACAAGGCCGGCAGGTTGAGATGGGTGCCTATTTCGCCCATGTAAAGGTTCAAGTCCAGCAGCGGCACTTTCTGGTTGCGAAGCACCTGGATCTGGTCCGCCAGGTTGACCGTCATGCTGGTGCTACGACAATGAATGGCACCGTATCTGATTCCCGAACATGTAAGCTTGACGAGCAGTACTACCAGCCACCGCAGGCCAAAGTAGTCCGATTTGGGTTTGACACGGATGGGCCTACGGAGGTAAGGATAGGGTATACGGAGCTAATCTGCAATGATTTTGGTTTGTTGGATAGCTGATAGCATCGACAAATCACCAGGTAGCGGTTCCTTGTGATTTAGACTCCGCTCAGGAGCCGATTTTATTTGATTTTCAACACCGGACAGGGGTATTATTCAGTCAGTCGTAGTATCTTTCCAGGTCCACCAGACCTGATGCGGGCGCTGGTTTCGTTGCGCGGTCCGGATTTCTCCTTTCCAGCGTCATTTCCCTTCACGAGCG
>JALOPB010000234.1 GCA_025454115.1 Desulfobacterales bacterium
GATCTGTTGGAGACGACCGAGATTCCGGGGAGCGAGAAGGAGCTCGATGTTCTCCGCACCCGGATGGGAGAGCTGCTGGAGCTGAACGGGGAAGGCTGGATCCGGGAAAACCGCCGGATGCTGCTCGACCAGTGGCGGCAGATCGTGGAGATGAAGACCATCCGCTGAATGAGGATAAGACAGCCGGCTCAGTTGCAGGCGTCCGACAAGGAGTCAGTGCACCACAAGGTGCCTGCGGTCAGCCTTCATCCTCATCCTGGTGCTCGTGCTTATGCTCGTTGCCCTCGTCAGCGCAACAGGGGTCGAGACTTTGCGCGCTGCAACATGATTCGTGGTGTTTTTCGCAACATCCGTTGCGGCAATCGTCACAGCCGTTCTTTTCCCTGCCGTCGCTCCAGATGGTGTAAGCTATGACGTCCAGATTTTTCACGGGTGTAGCCGGATCGTCGCTCGTGATAACCAACTCGCAGCCTTTCGGACACTTCTCGGTGGCCTTATACCGCATCAGGACATTCAGGCACGCGCCGGGATGAAGGGTCGCAGGGAATGGGTTGTTGATCAACTTCCAGTGCTTGCTCTTGCGCTTGAACGCAACGTTCGTAACGTGCAGTTCGCAGTCGCCCACGTTGCAGATCGAGATGGTGCGTTCCCCGAGGCAACATGCCTGCACGCCTCCGATGCACGTCGAACCCGTGACGGCGAGCTTTCCGGAGGGCACATTCCCGGAAACGGTAACGATCCGGGGGCTCGCCGGATCGTTGCTGATCAACGTAATGCTGGCAGCCTTGGCGCCAAAGCTCGTCGGCTGGAAGCGGATCGGGAGCGCCAGCGAATCGCCCGGAGCGACCACGAGAGGATAGGCGGCCACCGACGGCATTACGAACTCCGCCGCCGAGGAAGTGATATTGAGTACCTGCAGCGGGCAGTGCCCGCTGTTGTTGATCGTCAGCTTCCGATCGACGAACGATCCGAGGCAAACGCTGCCGAAGCTGCCGGCGTCCGCGATGGCCGTTGCCATGGTGGCAGTGCCGCGACGGCCCGTAGCGGCCAGATCGACAATGGGAGCGTCCGGATCGTTGCTCACGATTCGAATCGTGGCTATTTCCGTTGCTCCGGCGGCCGTCGGGTCATACTTAACCGTGAAATTGACGTGTTCGCCCGCCGCGATCACCAGCGGAGTGCCGGGGGTGGACAGGACCGAGAAACTCGTCGAACCCATCAGCCGCTGGACGCTGTTGATCATCAGATCGCTTTTGCCGACGTTGAAAATTTCCAGCGAAACAAAATGCGGCCCCAGGCAGACGGTTCCAAACGCCAGACCCTTTTCCAGGTTGACCGCGATCGAAGGGCCCTTGGGCCTCACGAATTCGAAAGCTCCCCGTCCATAGGTGGCGGCTCGCAGCATTCCATTTCTGAGCACTAAGTCTTGCACGGGAACGCGCGGAAAGTGGATGTCGTCCAGCACGGACCAGGAGGCGCCGCCGTCCACGGACCGGAGCACGCCGAAGTCGGTGCCGGCATAGATCGTCGTCGGATTATCGGTGCCGTCGAGCGCAATGGCGTTGAAGGGAATATTCAGGTTCGGCGAGATATCCGTCCACACCGTCGCGCCGACGCTGGTGCGGAAGACATGACCGATGTTCCCGGGGCCGCCGTTCAACCCGCCGAGCACGACGTATATCATGGTGGGATCGTTCGGATCGAACGCTACGCGCGCCACGGTCCGCGGTGGGAGATTGCGCGTGATATCGGTAAACGTCACGCCGGCGGGAGGCCCCACGGTAGCGGCCAGCGCATTGGTCGATACGAATACCCGATTGCCGACCCCGATGACCACGTGGTTGCCGTTGGTCCGCGCGACGTCCACGTCGCCGGTGCCGGTGAACGGTGACAGGATGCGCCAGGTGCCGCCGCCGTCCCGGCTCTGCCAGAGATTCTGGCTGCCGCTCGCGTACAAGATGCCGCCCGCACTGGGATCCGTGGCAAGGGGCCCCAGGTAACAACCCGCATCGCTCGCGGTGCCCCATGGCGTGATCTCGGTCGGGAACGAAGCCCCGTCGTCCGTCGAGCGCCAAATTCGGGTGCAGGGCGCCGGGGACCAAAAACCGCTGGTACAATAGACGCGCCCGGCGATCGTCCCGTCGTAGACAACATCCCATCCATCTCCGCCCTGGGCGGCCACCCAACCGCGGCCGGTCGCCCCGACTCGAGTTTGAGTTCCGTTGTCCTGAAGCGCTCCGACGTTGTTGCTTCCCGTCGCGTCCGGCCGCATATCCAGGTTATAGAACAGCCCGGTTTGCAGGCCACCGGCGCTCAGAGGGGTCCACGTGGCGCCGCCGTCGATGGATCGGTAGAGTCCGCCGTCGTTGCCGCAGAACACGATCGAGGGAGTGGGACTCGGCTGCGGAAAGAAAGCCCACGAATGGTTGTCGGCATGCAGTCCGGCCAGTGCGGTGAAGGTATTCCCGGAGTCGTTTGATCGGGCATGCCCGACGGCACCGAAATAGATGATGTCATTGGCGCCGTCTCCCGGCGAACCCGGATCCACCGCCATATGGAAGCTGTACCCGCCCTGCGTGCCCGTGGGCATGCCGGTGGCGGCCCGTTGGGTCCAATTGGCTCCCTGATCCGTGCTTAGAAACACGCCTACCGGATCCGGCGCGCCGCCGGTCCCCTCGAGTGTCGCATACAGCACCTGCACACCGCCGGGATTCGGGGGCGAGCTCGGCGGGGCTAAGCCGACGATGGCTTTCCTGAAGCTTGCGGGAGCCGAGCCGACCGCCGCCGCTACCGCGGGAGTCGCCGCGCTCAAGAGCTGCGTCCAGTTCTGGCCGCCGTCGTTCGAACGGAACACGCCGCGCCCTGAAATGCCTGCGTACAGGATGCGCGCTCCTGCCGGCGTGGACCGGTCCAGCACGAGCGAGCGAGCGTCCCCGCCGGCGTTGACGCCCGCGGTCCAGTTGCGTCCGCCGTCGATCGAACGAAAACATCCGCTGGTCGATGCCAGGTACAGCGTGTTGCTGTCTGCCGGGTCGACGATGATGACATTGATCCACTGGAGGATGAACTGAAGGGCATTCCCGGTGTTGCCCGATGGATAGCCCAAGCCTAACAATATCCAGCTCGCCCCGCCATCGGTGGACTTGAACAGGCCTGCCTGCGGCTGCGCCGCCACGCGCGCACTGGTTCCGAGATAGACGACATCCGTGTTGTTCGGGTCAATCGCCAGTGCACCGGGCTCGCCGACCGCGAGCGATAGCTGCCGGTCAAATAATGGAAACCAGGACGCTCCGCCGTCGTCGCTCCGCCAGGCGCCTCCACCGGCGGTTCCGATATAGATGACGTTCGGGTTCGCCGGATGGACGGCGATGGCTGAAACAAGTCCGTTCACCGGATGAGCGCCCTGTGTGATCGGGCTCGGGCCGATGGGAGCCCAGACCGTACCTTTCAGGCTCATGGCTGATTCTCCTTATCGTTTCGGTCATCGGCCCCCGGTTTTCGGGGAGCCGGGCTTCCCTGATCCGTCGGCTTGGATGGGTTTTCGTCGAGCGGTGGGGCGATGTCCGTCGGTGGCCGGACGATCGACCCCGGCAGTTTTTTCCACTCTTCCAGCGCGCGCGCATAAGCTTCGGGTGTCGGCTCCGGCCCACCTCGCCAGCGTCGTTCGATGATTTCCTTGTGGACCACATGCTCCCGGCCTTCAGGTTTATGCTTGGGACGCTCCTGGCCCTGCGGCTCTTCGGGTTTCTTTTTCTTAGCCATCTTTTTCTCCTTCGGCCGGTTTCAATGGATCAGCTTTCATGACGCTCTTCTTCCTGGCGCATGAACAGCGGGCGCACAACCTCCTGAACCAGCACATCAAGCATGAGCCAGGTTGCTAAGAATGCCGCGCACTCCAAGGTGAAGCTGTGAAATTTGTAAAACAACTCCGCGATGATCCACGCGAACGTCAACGTGGGCACCTGCTCATAGGTCAATCGTTTCACTGATAGAAGACGCAACAAGGTGTACATAACAAACCTCCTTCATTAAAAAGAGGTGCGCATCGGAAGGATCGTCGCCCCGGTCTGGGATGCGCCGCAGCAAAGCAGCAGCCTGCTTGATACTGGCGGATCGGAGGTGAGAAAAGAGGTGCAGGCCAATGATTGCTTTTACTCTAAGGCTGAGGCCTATTCGGATAAATACCGTCAACCATGTATTTTGGGCTACAGTCTTGGAGTGGTTAAGGGCGTGCCGGTGGTTGTATTTTTGGCCTTTGCTCTATATTCTCTGCCTATGCTTTTGGGGATGACAGTCAAACCGTGTGCTTAAGGAGGGCAGGATGAACCAGCTGTTTGAATTGGCAAACATAGGCTCAATGGAAATACGCAACCGCTTCGTGCGCTCGGCCACCTGGGAAGCCATGGCCACTCCCGAGGGCACGGTCACGCCGCGGCTGATCGACACGATCGCAGCCCTCGCCAGGGGCGGGGTGGGACTGATCATCAGCGGTCACGCCTACGTCCGGCCGGAAGGGCAGGCCGGGACCCTGCAGATGAGTGCGGCACGGGACGAGATGATTCAAGGATTGCGGCAGCTGGCCGCCGCCGCCCACGATCATGGCGCCAAAATGGTGCTGCAGATTGCGCACGCCGGGTATTTCGCCGCCCACAACCTGACCGGCCGGCCGCCGATGGCTGTTTCGGCCGCGGTGAAACTCGATGAGATCCCCCGCCGGGAGCTGACCCCCGACGATATCCATGAAGTGGTCCGCGCTTTTGCCGCTGCAGCCTTGCGGGCCAAGGCCGCCGGGTTCGACGGGGTGCAGATCCACTCCGCTCACGGCTACCTCTTCAACCAGTTCCTTTCCCCGCTCTTCAACCGCCGGACGGATGCATACGGCGGGTCCCCAGTGAACCGGGTGCGCGTGCATCTGGAAACCATCCGGGCGGTGCGGCAGGCGGTCGGCAGCGATTACCCCGTCCTCATCAAGCTGAACGGCCGGGATTTTATCGAAGGCGGGCTTGACCTGGAGGAGTCGGTGGAAGCGGCCGTCCTGATGGAGCAGGCCGGGCTGGACGCTGTCGAGCTGAGCAGCGGGATGACCAAATTCTCCCGGTTCGGATCCGCCCGTACGAAGATCAGCAACCAAACGAAAGAGGCTTACAACCAGGAGGAAGCCCGGGTTTTCAGGCGGCGGCTGAAGATTCCCTTGATCCTGGTGGGCGGCATCCGCTCCCTGCCCGTGGCCGAGCGGCTGGTCGCAGACGGCGTCTGCGATTTCATTTCCATGTGCCGGCCCCTCATCCGCGAGCCGGACCTGGTCAACCGCTGGCGGTCCGGCGACCG
>JALOPB010000473.1 GCA_025454115.1 Desulfobacterales bacterium
AGGCGGCGGCGCGCGGGTTGCGCGGCAGCTCGGCGGCCATGGCCGCGGCTGTTCTGGCGATGGTCTCCCCGGTGAAATAGTCTTCCTTGTGCATGATGGGCGTGACGAAACACAATTATACCACAGGCGAAACGGGGCGCTGAGGTTCAGCCGTTGCATTCGCCGGGCGGGGACTCTATAATCCGGGCATGAAAAGAAAACTAGCGAACCTGGCGATACTGATCCTCGTTCTGTCGTTCGTGCAAGCGGCCTGCAAATGCGCCTGCGCCACCCCCCAGGCCCGGACCGCGCCGGGGGCGCAGCTCGACCTGCAGGAGATGACCGTCGGCCAGCTGCAGCAGGGCTATCGGGAGGGGCGCTTCGCCGTCAGCGATGTCGTCATGGGCTACCTGAACCGCATCGAGGCCATCGACCGCGAAGGTCCCAAGCTCAACTCAGTCCTGCGCGTCAATCCCGATGCCCTGAAGACCGCCGCCGTGCTGGACGCCGGTCATCCTCAAGGACAACATCGACTCGCTCGATGCCATGCCGACCACCGCCGGGGCCACGGCCCTGCGCGACTCCTATGTCCGGCGGGACAGCGAGGTGGCCCGGAAACTGCGCCAGGCCGGCGCGGTCATCCTGGCCAAGGCCAACCTGAGCGAGTGGGCCAACTTCCGCGCCAGCTATTCCTCGAGCGGCTGGAGCGGCGTCGGCGGCCAGACGCGCAACCCCTACGTGCTCGACCGCAACCCCTGCGGTTCGAGCTCGGGCTCGGGCGTCGCCGTGGCGGCCAGCCTCTGCGCCCTGGCCATCGGCACCGAGACCAACGGCTCGATCGTCTGCCCGGCGAACAACAACGGCATCGTCGGCATCAAGCCCACCGTCGGCCTCATCAGCCGCTCCGGCATTATCCCCATCTCCTCAAGCCAGGACACGGCCGGTCCCATGGCGCGCACGGTGGAGGACGCGGTCGCCTGCCTCGGCGCGCTGACGGGTGTGGATGAGGCCGACAGCAAGACGGCGGCATCGCGGGGCAACTGTTTCGCCGATTACACGCCGTTCCTGAAAAAGGACGGCCTCAGGGGAAAACGCATCGGCTTGCTCAAGAACCTCACCGGCTACCACTATCGCGTGGACGCCCTGCTGGAGGGGGCCGCGGCCTTCCTGAAGAGCCAGGGGGCCGAGGTCGTCGAGGTGCAGGGGCCGAAGGAGGGGCCGATCGAGGGCGACTCCTTCCAGGTCATGCTCTACGAGTTCAAGGACGGGCTCAACAAGTATTTCGCCGGCCTGGCTCCCGCTGGGCCGGTGCGGGACGTGGCGCAGCTGATCGAGTTCAACAAGAAGGACGCGGTCGAGCTGCGCTGGTTCGACCAGAAGCTTCTTGAGCAGGCCCAGGAAAAAGGGGGGCTGGAAGCGGCCGAGTACAAGAAGGCGCTGGCCTCGATGCTCAAGGCGGCGCGCGAGGACGGCATCGACAAGCTGCTGGCCGAGCACAAACTCGATGCCCTGATGGCGCCGACCGGCGCGCCGGCGTGGAAGACCGATCTCGTCGTCGGCGACCACTTCATGGGCAGCAGCTCGTCGCTGGCGGCCATCGCCGGCTACCCGAGCATCACCGTGCCCATGGGCTTCGTCGGGGAGCTGCCGGTGGGCGTATCGTTTTTCGCCAGCGCCTGGAGCGAACCCGTGCTGATCGAGATCGCTTATGCCTACGAGCAGGGGACGAAGCACCGCCGGGCGCCGAAGTACCTCACCTCAATCCGGGAACCTGAACGTGAGTTCGGACGTGTCATTGCTCGGCGCCACGTCGCAGAACGCGTTGCCGGGGTCGTCGATGCTGGCGACGATGCGATAGGTCGTCCCGGGGCGGATCTTGGGCTCCGAGTCGTCCGCATCTCCCGCGTCGCCGAAGCGGATCTCCTCGTTCTTGGTCCAGCTGGCGCCGGATCCCAGCGTCGCGATCGTGTATGCGCCGCTGGAGCCTGCGCCCGTCAATGGGCCGGCGGGTCCGTGCACTTCGTATTTAACCCGGATATTGCTGATGGCTCGCGGCAGATTGTGGCGCACATGGAGCGCAAATTTCACTTTGAATGGCAGGTTGCGGTAAATGTATGAATATACCTTGGATAGCTGCAAGCCATCCATGTCGCAGCGGAGATCCAGGACGCAAAGACGGACATCGCGGTGCTGGTTGAGCCTGTTGGCATCCGTAATGCCGGAGAGGGAGGTGTCGATCGAGACGGATGTCCGCAATCCGGCGACGGGAATGGCGCTTGCCGCCAGGGGCTGGAGGTCGACGCGGCGCTCCTCGCCGACCGGGATGGTGAGCCGCCGGGTGATGATCTGTTCGCCGCCGCCGAGTTCCGGGAAGTTCAGCCTGAATTTGACATCCTGATTGATGGCATTGGGGCCGTTGTTCTTGACCCATGCTACGATGTTGTCCCGGTAATATTCAACGCCCACGCCGGCCAGCTCCAGGTCGCAGCGTGGTTGAAACGGAACCATCGGGATGGTCGCTATGCCCAATGTGATCCTGAAAATGGCGCTCTCTCCAATCACCACCGCCTGCGGATCCGGGCTGATGGTCCGCACGCGGATGAAATATTCGCCCGCCGCCAGGGTTCCCGGTATCGGCCAGCTCACGTTCCCGTCGTTTTCAGTGTCGGCCGCGATAACCAGGACATCCGGATCCCTACGGCGGGAGCCCGCGTTGCGCAGGCTCACGGTCACCCGGTTCGGCATGATTCCCGACGTCGTCCAGGTGATTGAATGGGTGGTGCCGCTGCGCCACTCATCGCCCGCCGTGGGCGAGGTTACGGTGATTTCCTGGCCGGACAGGACCGTGCTCATGGCCAGCAAGGCCAGGCTTGCGATCAGAAATGATATCTTCATGTTGAGCTACCCCCTTCGTTGCGCTCCATGCTGAAAATGCAGGTTTTTCAAATAAATCTCATTAGGAGCTCAGGAAGAAGTGACGCGTGACGCGAAAGAAGAAGAAAGCGCCTTTCGCATCACGGAGTTCTGAAAGCTCGTTCACGCATCACGTATAACGAAGTACATCAGCTCTGATT
>JALOPB010000235.1 GCA_025454115.1 Desulfobacterales bacterium
GAACTGCCGCGCCCCCTGGTAGACAAACATGGCAAGCCCGTCGATCGTCACGCACCCCGCTGCTTCGGCTTCGCGCAAAAGCCGAGTTTTCAGCGGGTGATAGACGATGTCCATCACCACCATCCCCGGCCGCAACTCGTTACGGGGGACGGGGCTTTGATCCGCCTGCGGGGTCATTCCGACCGGGCTGGCGTTGACGAGGATCTCGATGCGTTCGGCCGCGAATTCGTCCAACGGCCTGAACTCCGCACCCAGTTCCGTTGCCAGCGCTTCTCCCTTTTCCCTGGAACGGTTAAACATGCACAGCTTTCCCCCGGCCGACAGGACGCCATGGGCCACGGCCCTTGCGGCACCGCCGGCACCGATCACGGCGATCTTTCGTCCCGAAACGAGAACCTTTTCCTCGAGCGCCTGCAGCGCGCCGGCGCAGTCGGTATTGAAGCCCTTCAGCTCGCCGTTCTCGTTGACGATGGTGTTCACGGCCTGGATGCGCCGGGCGGACGGGTCGATGGCGTCCAGGCAGGCCATGACCGTCTGCTTGTGGGGCAGCGTGACGCTGGCGCCTCTGAGCCCCAGCGAACGGACGCCCGCTGCGGCCAGGCGGATGTCTCTGACGCGGATAGCCGCGTAAACGCCGTTGAATCCGGTTGCGGCGAAAGCCGCGTTGTGCATCACCGGGCTGAGGCTGTGAACCACGGGATTGCCGAAAACCGCAAACAGGGCCGGTGTTCCGAACCCGTCGGCCGCATGCACCGGCGATCCCTGGACGCCGCGGGCGGCGGCCATGAGGGCGGCGAACACCTTGACCATGTACCGGTTCGCCAGAAGACCGCTCCGGTTGATGTCCATGAGCCGGCGGAAGACCTGAGCTTCGCGGCGGCTGTCTCGGACAGGCAGCCCCAAACGCCGTTTGAGTTCGCCGATTCGGCCGGCGGCCGCCAGGCGCTCGTTGAAGAGCCGGAGGATCTCCTCGTCCAGATGGTCGATGACGCCGCGCTGCTCCGCGAGTTGCTTTTCTGCGTCGCCGGCGGAAATCGGTGCGGACTCCTCTTGCGATCGCGGTGTGTGTTTCATGAATTCGATTCCTGCTGCCTTAAAATTTCCGGGAAACCTGCCACTTGCCGTTCCAGCTCGCGGATTTCAATCTCCTCCACCGAAGCCCGTCCAATGTCGTCGAGCAAGATAAAGTGGATCCCGGCGGCTTCACGTTTTTTGTCCCGGCGGAGGGCTTCTATCACCCGGTCCGGACTGGCTGCGGTCGAGACCGGCAGCCTCAGCCGGCGCAGCAGGCCGGTAATCCGGCCGTACGCGGCGGCGGGCAGCCTTCCCATTTTAACCGACAAACCCGCCGCGAAGACCATGCCGACGCTGACCGCTTCGCCGTGGGACAGCCCCCCGATCTTTTCGAGGGCGTGGCCGAATGTATGTCCGAAGTTGAGCTTGCGCCGCTCGCCGGCTTCGCGCTCGTCGCGCCCGACGACCCTCGCCTTGATCGCGACCGACTCGCCGACCAGTGTCTCGATCGTTGCCGGATCGAGCGCCAGGGCCTTTTCGGGGCGGTCTTCCAGAAAAGCGAACAACCCGGCGTCCGCGATCAGGGCATGTTTGACGATTTCGGCCATGCCGTTGGCCACCTCGCTCTCCGGCAGGGTGTCGAGCAGGCGCAGGTCGCAGAGCACGAACTCCGGCTGGTTGAAGGATCCCACCAGATTCTTGAATCCTCCCAGATTGACGCCGTTTTTTCCGCCGACGCTGGCATCGACCTGTGCCAGAAGCGTCGTGGCGACGAAACCGAAGCGCAGCCCGCGCATGAAGGTGGAGGCGACGAAACCGGCGACATCGCAAACCACCCCGCCGCCGATCCCCACCAGAAAGGTGCTGCGATCGGCCTCCAAGTCCACCAGGGTTTCGTAAAGATTTTTGACGGTGTCCAGGGTTTTGACGGCTTCGCCGCAGCCGATGCTCAGCACCGGCATGGCCGGAAGATCAGCGCGGTACAACCTGAGCAGGTTGGCATCCGTGATGACAACGGCCCGGCCCGGCGGGAGATAGCCCGCCAGGTTCTCCAGCCGTTCCCCGATGAAGATCGACGATCGCTTGGAAGCATTTTCAATCTCAACCACGTGCATGGCTTGGCGTTGCCCCTCCTTTACCACGATCCGACACGTCAAACGGCTCCGGCAATCTTTTCAGCCGCCCACGACACCAGCCGTTCGGTGGTATCCCAGGAAATGCATTCGTCCGTGATGGAGACCCCGTAGGTCAGACCGTCCGGGTTGTTGCCGAATTTTTGATGGCCTTCGAACAAATTGCTTTCGAGCATCAGGCCGACCAGTGCATCGTTGCCGGCGACGCGCTGGTCGACGACGCTGCGCCAAGCTATTTCCTGCCCTTGAAATTTTTTCCAGGAGTTGGCATGAGAGCAGTCCACCAGAATCCCCTCCGGCAGTTTGTGTTCGATCAAACCCAACCGGGCCTCGGCAATGCTGATGGGGTCGTAGTTCGGCCGCTTGCCACCGCGCAGGACGATATGCCCCATGGGGTTGCCGGAGGTCTGGACGATGCAGGTGTAGCCCTCCTGGTCGACGCCGAGGAAGGTCTGCGGAGTGCGTGCCGCGACCATTGCGTGAATGGCCGTCTGCAGGTTGCCGTCGGTGCTGTTCTTGAACCCGATGGGCATGGAAAGCCCGCTGGCCAACTCACGATGAGCCTGGGATTCGGTCGTGCGCGCGCCGATCGCCCCCCAGCTCACCAGATCCGCGACGTACTGCGGGGTCACCATCTCGACCATCTCGGTACCCGCCGGCAGCCCCATCTCATTGATGCGCTGCAACAGCTGACGCGCCCGGCGCAGCCCTTGGTTGATGTCGCAGGCGCCGTCCAGGCCGGGGTCGTTGATGAACCCCTTCCACCCCACGGTGGTTCTCGGCTTTTCGAAGTAGACCCGCATCACGATGAAAATGACGTCGGCAACCCTCTTTTGCAGTGCCTGCAGCCGTTCGGCGTATTCGAGGGCACCTTTTTCATCATGGATCGAGCACGGCCCGGCCACGAGCAGCAGCCGTCGATCCTCCTTGAACAGAATCCGAGCAATCGCGTCGCGGGCCGACATCACCGTTTGGCCGGCGGCCGGGCTGACGGGAATGGCCTGCTTCATTTCCCGTGGCGAAATCAAACGGGTGTATCCCTTGACTCTCAGATCGTCGGTATGAGTCTGCATCCCTTTCCTCCTGCGCGTCGATTAAATAAGGCGGCCGCGGATGTTTTCGCTCCCGCGGCCGCCTCATTCAAAACAAAAAGCCGCAGGCGCCTCTGATCCGCCCCGGCTTTTTTGCGCTTTTTGTTTGGTGAATGTCTTTCAGCGCACCGCAGGCAGATCGGTGCTAAAGTAATAGTACCAACCGTAAAAATAGAATCTGCCTGAAGATGCCTGTGTCATTTCTTGCTCACACGTTGAAACTGAACCACCCCTAAACGATACCCGGACAGTCTGTCAAGCTTTTTCTGAACCGGTCCCATTCAACAGCAATGAAGTCAGGTCGCCGAGGCCCGAGCCCACCCATTCCGCGCCGGCATCGCTCAGCTCTTTTGAGCTGCAGGCTCCGGTCGTGAGGCCGTAGGATCGGACCCCGGCCGCCCGGGCCATCTGCACGTCCTCGACCGCATCGCCGACGTAGCCGCATTCGTGAGCACGGATCCCCATCGCCTGCAACATGCTCCGCATCGGCGCCGGCGAAGGTTTCGGGTCCGGCACCTCGTCGAAAAAAAGGCTCGCCTGAAAAAGACCGGCGAGGTGCCGCGGGAAGAGCATCTCGTAAAGCGATCGGAAGGTATTGGACAGAACCCCCAGCCGGTAGCGGCCCGACAATGCGGTCAAGGTCTTTTCCGTCTCGGGGAAGAGCTTGAAGGCGGAACGCGCCAGTTCGGCATAGAGTTGCTTGCGCCGACCGATGATCGCGGCCCACTCGGCATCGGAGATGGGACCGAAGTATATTCCTCGCTTAGCCGAAGGCGGCTGCGAGATGTGCTTTCGGACCTTTTCCCGATCCAGGGGATATCCCCGCTCGGTTCCGGCGCGGAAGTAGGATTCCACCGCCAGATCAAGATCGTCCACCAAAGTGCCGTTGTAGTCGAAAACGATGGCTTTGAGCATGTCAGGGTTATTTATCCGTCAGGGCCGCCACTCCCGGCAGCGTCTTGCCTTCGATAAATTCCAGCGATGCGCCTCCGCCGGTCGATACGTGCGACACTTTATCGGCCATTCCGGCTTTTTGGATGGCCGCGGCCGAATCTCCCCCCCCGATCACCGTCGTAGCACCCGCGGCGGTGATCTCGGCCATGATTCCGGCGATCGCGAAGGTTCCCTGGGCAGTCCGGTCGATTTCAAACACTCCCATCGGTCCGTTCCAGACGACGGTCTTGGCCGTCTTCAGCAGGGCGCGAAAGGCTTCGACGCTCTTGGCGCCGATGTCGACTCCCTTCCACCCGGCCGGGATTTGGGCGGAAGCCACCTCCTTAAGTTCGCCGACCTGGCGGGCCTTGATATCCAGGGTGTCGGACACCAAGACATCGACCGGCAGAACGATTTTATCCCGGCCCTCGGCAAGCAGTCTGCCCGCGAAGTCCACTTTGTCCGCCTCAACCAGCGAACTACCGACCTCGAACCCCTGGGCCTTGAAGAAAGTGAAGGCCATGCCCCCGCCGATGACGATTTGGTCAACCTTCGGCAGCAGGTTGGTGATCACGTCGATCTTGCCCGAAATCTTGGCGCCGCCCAAAACCGCCACATACGGTTTTACGGGGTTACCGACGACCTTGCCGAGATAATCCAGCTCCTTTGTCATCAAGTAGCCGGCAGCGGACTGCTTGAAGAAGTGCGTGACCCCCTCGGTGGATGCGTGGGCGCGGTGGGCCGTGCCGAAGGCATCGTTCACATAAAGATCGCCCAGCCGGGCCAGCTTCTGGGCGAAGCCCGCATCGTTTTTCTCTTCTTCGCCGTAAAATCGCAGGTTTTCAAGCAGCAGGATCTCGCCGTCTTTCAGCTGCGCCACGGCGGCTTCGACCCGCTCGCCGATGCAGTCGTCGGCAAAACGGACTTCACGGCCGAGCAGCTTCGCCAGCACGCCCACGCAGGGACGCATCGACATGTCTTCCACCCGCTTGCCGTCCGGGCGGCCCAGGTGCGACATCAATATAAGCCGGCCGCCCTTGCCCAGGATGGTTCGAATCGTCGGCAGCGCCGCCCGGATGCGCGTATCGTCGGCGACGTTGCCGCTTTTCAGCGGTACGTTGAAGTCCACCCGCATCAATACCCTGCGGAGCATTAAATTGTGTTTCATTTTACCCGGATGCCTCTAAAATTCAAGTCCCATATGGCGCGCGTCGTTGACTTCCCCGATCGGTTGTGAAAAGAGAACCACCCATGCAAACCGTTCACCGCGCCTATTTCAAGGACTCGCGCAACATGCAGGCGATCGGCTCCGCGAGCGTGGAGTTGGTGGTCACCTCTCCGCCCTACCCCATGATCGAGATGTGGGATGAAGGGTTCGGCGCTCTGGATCCGGCCGTCCGCAAGGCATTAAAAGCGAACGACGCCCGCGCGGCCTTTGCGCTCATGCACGCCGGTTTGGATGCCGTCTGGAAGGAAACCCATCGCATATTGAAGCCCGGCGGGTTTGCCTGCATCAACATCGGCGACGCCGCCCGCAGCGTCGGTGACGACTTCATGCTCTACCCCAACCACGCGCGCATTCTCTCCTGTCTGCTGGAGCTCGGATTCACGCCGCTGCCGGCCGTGCTGTGGCGCAAGCAGACCAACGCACCCAACAAATTCATGGGCTCCGGCATGTATCCGGCCGGCGCCTACGTCACCCTCGAACACGAATACATCCTCATCGCGCGCAAGGGTGCCAAGCGTGAATTCAGCTCGAAGGAGGAAAAACGGCGCCGCCGGGAAAGCGCCATCTTCTGGGAGGAGCGCAACGCCTGGTATTCGGATGTGTGGATGGAGCCGAAAGGAACGCGTCAGAACCTGAAGAAAAAAAAGCCCCGCACCCGCAGCGGAGCTTTTCCTTTCGAACTCGCCTACCGGCTGATCAGCATGTTCTCAGTCAAGGGCGATACGGTGGCCGACCCGTTCCTGGGAACCGGCACCACCCTTCGAGCCGCCGCGGCCGCCGGCCGAAACAGCATCGGCTACGAAATCGAACCGGAATTCCGGCAGGATGTTTTTGCAGATCTTGCCGCCCTGACCGCTCAGACTCAGCAGCGGATCCGTTCGCGGATCGACGAGCATCTGGCATTTGTCGAACAGCGCCTGGCGGACGGCCGGGAAATCAAACACATCAACCGCCCCTATCGCTTTCCGGTGGTTACGCGCCAGGAAACCGAGCTCCTGTTCGACCTGGTTGAAGAGCTATCCCCATTCGAACACGACAGCCTGCGCGCAACCTATTCGAACGACCCCGTCCGCGTTCTTGACCCACGATGCTCCACTCCCACCAACCACCGTCCTGAGACGAATGGTCAACTCTACTTGTTTTGAGAAACCGCGCGATGATCCAAACATACCTATGTGACAGATTGAAATCCTGAGCAGCCGGGCTTCCATTGAGCGGGAGGGGTAAGTTCGTGGCGTCGATCCGTTGTGATTTTGATTCAGGGAAACGAATTATGGATTGAATCTAGAACTTGTGTAGTTGCTTATGAACGATTCAAGCTCACGTTCAAGATCGATTGGAATTTCCGTGAACTGAATTCGGCATAGTCGGTTCGAAAGCATTTTCAGATTTTTTCTATGAACGGTGTGGGTATCAATTCCCTCATCGACGATTACCTTGCATGGTACATGATGAAGGTGAACGGCGCCGGTGGTCAGAAAAATTTCCGCGGACACATTTTCCTCTTCCGTTTCATGAAAGACGGTGTACTCGAATGCTAATCCGCCCATACTGATATTGATAATCCTGCCGACTTTGCTGAAGCCACCCCCGAGCGCGGCGAACGCCTCCTGATCGGGGAAATACCGCACATGTTTTCTCCGTTCCGGCAGGCTGTGAGAATGCGAATTTTCCATAATGGCAGGTACGGGCAAGCTCGCTGATTGCTTCAATGCCGTGTCAGCGTCTTTACGTTAGGTCAAACCTGTTTGCAAGGAGGGTTTTCAGGGAGTAATTAGTGAGTAGTGTACATACCTCTTTTTCAGTGCAAGAGGGCGCTGCGGCAGCGCAGACTTTCGGGTGGAACCTGTCAAGGGGTCATCGATCCTGTTTTATCGAGCCTGTCTTTGGATTTCGAGTTGAAGAGGAATTTCGATTTTGCAAGTTTCATTTTGAGGTAGGTCGCAAGATTGATCTTGGAGTGGCGGATCTGTAATTTCTTGCGAATGTTCCTACGGTGCGTTTTGACGGTGAGGTCCGATAAGTGCAGCAGGCGGCTGATTTCGAGCGTCTTGTAACCATTCCTGATCAAGATCGCCACACGCAACTCTGTCTTGGACAATGCGGCCATCCCTCCCGAGCTTGTGGGCGTGTCCGAAGTTAACTCTTCCAAATGGCTTCTGATCACATCGATCTGAATCCTGTTTTTTTCGGGTAGATCGACACTCTCCAGTACCTCAAGGGCCGGTAGAATTTTCGAAGTAACAGCATGGGTGAATTGCTGAACCATTTGCTGGCTCTTTCGGTCTATGCTTCGCGCCATCACCGAGAGGGCCTTGTTTGTGTGGACCAACTCTCTGTTCACCCGCTCAAGGTTAGCCTTGTAGCGGTCGAGTTCCTCCTGCTTTTGTGCCAGCATTCTGCTGGTCGTCTCCAGGCGGTGAGTGTACTGCCGATGGCCGCTCTTATCGAACTCGTCGCCGTGGATCGGGAATATGAGTTTGTTTTTCCTGCATGGAGCTTCTCTGAATACGATCATTTTGGCCGGCCGTCCCTGCCAACATAGTTTAGAGGCGCAGGCATCTATCGGCCAGATGTCGCCATCCTTTCTAATCAGTTCGGTTTCAGCCCCGCCCTCATTCAGCTCGACGTGCAGCCGACGATTGGCATCTGGCTCCAATTGCGGCTGCTGCGCCTCCAGCAAAAACCGGGCGGGAGCGATCTGCAGGAGTTCTTCCACGTCATAGCCTGACAGCTGCCCGGCACGTCGATTCGCAAAGACACACGAGTCGGCAAACCCATAGGCGATCACAATTCCCGCTTTGAAGCTGTCTTCACTCAGGCACATGGCCTCTTCACTTGACGCCGGCATTGCGCTGTCTGCAATGCGTAGTGCAATCTGTTTCGGCGAAGAGCGGTATGCGATGATTTCCAAGTATTTTCTGCCCCCCCGGAAAAAGTATTTGAACTTTGCTCCCTCTCCCTGAAAGGCAATTCGTTTGAGCATATCCAGCCAATCCGACTCCAATCCAGGAAGAATTTCCGACAGCCTTCGACCCAAAAGGGTGTCTATGCTGATTCCTTTTAGTTCCTCGAATGCAAGGTTGGCATCGATCAAGCGAAACTGAGGAAAATATCCCGGCTCTATCGATATCAACTCAAAAAGGGCAAATGCACCGTTCCGCGCATCCAGTTTCGAATACCTGTTTTCTATGATGCTTCGAGAAGGATTCTCAATGGCTGGTGCAACGAGGGGGTTTTCCGTTATCAACCAAAACTCTTTCAGCAAGCCATCTTCTTCGAATACGGCGTTCGCCATCCATGTCCGTTTTTCAATTATTCCTTCGGGCAGCACCAAGCGAAGCTCCACTCTAGCGGCAGGGCGCCTCGGATTGAACTGACTCAGCGCGCTTCGGAGAACGGGAAGGTCTTCCTCCAGTATGAAAGGGAGACCCTGCGCACCGAAAAGGTCAGTCGGTTTCAGGCAGAACCTGCGACAGCATATCCATTTTTGCTGCAGCGGTTCATCCATCCGCTGACCGCTCAAGCTGGCAATCAGCTCGCTGCACTTTCCATGTAGGTCAGAATAGTATTCTGCCATTCCGAACCTCCCGCGCGGAACTTGAATCTGTCTTCTGCTCCGCAGACCAATCACTTAAACGCAATTTATTCCGATCGGCATTCAGAACCTCTGCTTTCATCAAGGCTATTCAAACCGTATCAGTGCCGGGGGGCCGATTAAATACGGTTAATAGTGTATTTTTGAGGTACAAGCGGCAGTAATATTCTTCCAATACTCCCATTAAAGAGAGGTCTGGATTCGAGGCCATGACCACCTCATAATAGATTTTAGAAAACAAATAAGTGGTTAAATTGAAGTGGCGAGTTGTTGATTCTTTGGCGACTAAGATACGGACTTAAAAATCAGAGTCTTTAAAAGAAGTAGAAGAGTAGCGGTTAGCGAGGTTTCTCCTTCTGGTATCAGAGACGAACATGCGTTCACAGACTCTGATTGGCGAGTATCATGTCTTAATCAATCGGTTATGTCAATAAAAATATAAATCTACATATCGGATAGTGACCGATTCAACCGCCTGTAACGGAATTCCTGCAATCGCCGGTCAGAAACGTAATCTATTGAAAGTAGTTCATGTTCGGCGTAACGTTCAACTCGGGCGGGGGTGTAAAAAAAACATCCAACGATTCTCGGATTTGGTTCAAGTTGGCGGAGTTCAGCACCCGGGCGTAAAGGGTGTGGCCGAATCGGAAGTTCGCGGCGAAATAAAAAGTAAATTTACGGAAGCGGCGAACGGCCGCTTTTTCTTCGAAGTGCCGGACAGTCAGATTCAGAAGCCGCTTCGCCGTCTTTTCAAAGATGTCCGGCCCCGGTTTATACCCATCGCACCATTCCGCAAATGTCCAGGGCCTGGCGATGGCAACCCGCCCGAGAGCCACACCGTCGCACCCGGTCTGTTGAAGCATGCGCAGGCATCCGACCGCGTCGAAAACGTTCCCGTT
>JALOPB010000236.1 GCA_025454115.1 Desulfobacterales bacterium
TGCTCATCTTCAGGCTGACCCGTTTGGCGGGCAGCGGCCGCTCCGTTTCAACCTTGATTTCGCTCGAACGCGCAGCCGTCTCTTTCACGGGTTCTTTGGACGGCAAGGAGACGCCAGGCGAAACCCCCTTGGACTCCTGGGCCTTGGCCTTCCATTTATCCATAAAAGGATCCGCCGGCTCCGACTTTTTCAATGGGGCGCAACCCACTGCCAGTAATGTGCTGAGAGTTCCGACGATGGCCACATGTCGCAAACCGTGCAATCTGATCATAGCCAGCCCATCCTATTCGCTTTCCTGGAGTGGAAGCACAATCTCCCCTTGCGAGGACGTCATAATCACCTTATTCGGAAGAATGGATTTAATGCTGAACGCACCGGGGTTCACTCGATCCCCGGCTTCGTATTCCATCCCGTTAATAATCGCTAGACGCTTGGGGCCGATCTCAAGAAACCCGCTGTAGGCCAGGTTGGGTAGCGCCCGGCCGGTTTCCTTTGGGGAACGGGCCTCCGCCGGAGGGGACGGCGCCTTGGGTATGATCATAAACGGATCCTGTCTCCAGCCCGCTTCCGCTTTCTGGATGATTTGCGCGCTGGTTTCTGAAGCAGCCCCCTTGGCTGCGTCCGCCACTTTTGTAATAAAGACACTCAGGCTTTCCGTGCTTTGCGCCGCAGGCGCCGTGGTCACGGTCTTGGCTCGCGGCAGGACCAGTTCGATCGCTCCGTACCCAACGGTGAGCACCATAATTCCGACGATGATTTTTTCCCGCTTGGTCATAAGAGGCAATGCCTATTCCCGGGCCATCCAGATTTTCAGTCCGAACTCTCTGCCGCTCTCCACGGCGCGAATGTCGATCTCTTCAATGCTGTCAAAATAGGGCAAGGCGCCGATATCGATTAGAAAACCGCGCAAGTCCGAGAACCGACCGGCGGCCGCGAACCTTGTGAGAAATCGGCCGGAAGCATCTGTAAGCGTGTTGACCTCAGGGACGATTTCCCGGACATTGAGATGATGCGTGGCTGCCAATTGCTTCAGTCTTTTAGGCACGCTGGTGATTTCATCACGAGTGAGCTTGACGCGAGCCGGTGCAGGCAGCCCTTGGGGCTCTGCCACCTTGGTTTTTGCAAAGAGGTTCTTGAAAACCGGGGAAAGGATCTTTTGTTCCTCGATGCGGGCTTGCAGGTTTTCGATGTCCCGGTCGAGTTCGGCGGCAAGTCGCTGGCCTGGCAGGATGACCCCAAAAAGGAATACCAGGATGCTGGCGCCGCATAAAACCATCAGGATCAGGGTCTGGGGCGGAAGATAGGAACCTATTTTGCCTGTCTTCATAAGCTAAACGATATCCATTTGAGCGGTGAACCGGATGACCGGCTGGTTATCCATCATTTCCAACGACTTCTTGCTAATGGTCGTCTGTTTGAACAAAGATGAATTTTTGAGTGCCATCAGGTAAGCCGCCAAATCAGCCTCTATGGTTGTTCGGTCGCCAAAAATAATGCCATCCAAAATCAAAACCTTTTTCGGAGGTTCGATCTTGGCTGTAGCCTTGCCAGCCGGCGCCGGGTTGCCAGCCGAGCCGAGCCGGGTGGTGATGCTCAGGATCCGGACACTATCAGGAGTGGAGTTGGCAACCTCTCCCAGTACAGCGACTCCGAGGAAATTATTCCCGATACCCTGGAGGCTCCTATTCTGAATGCGAATCCGCTCAACCAGCTTTAGAATTAAATTCTTATCAACCCGCAAGTCGAAACTGCCGAGTTGATTTTGCAAGCTGGCCCTCTTGAAATCCTTGTCCTTGATTTGCTGTTCCTGCCAGAGTGCAAGCCCGGTGCAAGCCAGCATCAACGCCAAAAAACAGGCGAGCACGCCGCGGTTGATGTTTCGGGAGATCGATGTTTTCCGCTTATCCTTGTGGGTATGAAGAAAGTTCGGGGTGATGGCATTGCTGGCCAGCGCCATTCCAAGAGCCGGTGCATATGAATTTTTTGCGGCGATGGAATCAGGAGGCGCCGGATGCACGGTGAACTGCTCGCTTTCAGCAAAAGGGTCGATTACCTCGATGGGCAGACCGAGCTCGTCGCCAATATAATCGATGACACGCGGATGCAATTCGACGCCACTGGAAATGAAGATTTTTTCCACCCGGGCGTTGTCGAAATTGATGCCAAAGTGACGGATCGTTCGTTCTACCTGCCGGACAAGTCTTTCTAAGGCTGGCAGGATCATCTGAAAAATACGCTCTTCCTTGATCGCCAGCTGTTGATCGGGAACAGTCTCCGTAGCGGAGGCATGAAGTGATTTGAAAAATACGCTTTGTGCGATTTCCAATTCTTGTTTCAACCGCGTTTTTATTGCTCGGATCCTATTCTGGTCGGAGGTCGGAGATTTGGCTAGAGTCAGCTCAAACCAGTTCTGTTCGATCTCGTGCTGCAGCGCTTCGACCATGGTACGGATACCAGCCTTGATACCACGTGACAGAGCTAGGTTTGCGTCGGCGAAGATATCGATCCGCGACCAGTCGCGACCGATATAGAGGCTGGAGACAGCAACACCATGTGTTTGGACGCGGCCAAACCTCAGCAGAGTCTGAGATGCGAAAGGAACGATGGAGATACCCGTTAAGGGGAAGCCGGCGCGGATGAACAGACTTTGAAGTTCCTCCACCACTTGACGCGGGGCTGTATAGGCCATTACCGCTATTTTTTTTACACCGCCTTCTTCGGCTTCGCCTAATACGTCGAAATCAAAGACGGTCTCGTTTTCTTTGAAGGAGGAATGCTTCTGATATGACCAGAATGCGGAATTGGCGATCTGGTTCTGTGAAACTTTCGGTATCTTGAGATGGCGGGTTTCCACCTGGCCCGATGGAATGGTCGCCCAGAGTTCAACGGTTTTCAAAGGTCCGCAGAATTTATGCAACGACGATCCAAGGAACTGCGGGAAATTTGGATGATCCCTTGGTGTCTCCGGGTCGAAGGGGATGCGCGTAAAATCTATCAGCTCGGCCTTGCGGTCGGAGGTTCGTTTGACCTTCACCAACTTAAGGTCTTCACGCCCCAAGTCCACTCCGACGGTGAGGTTGCCCCGAGCCAAAGAAAACGAACTGCTTAGCAACATGCGCCAGCGCTGGCTTTTGGGTTTCCCCTCGTTACCGGCGGGTTGGCTTTCTGCATCCGAGTCGCGAATCAGTTCTAAAAGCCTCTCGGTTGACGACAGCTCATCCTGTTTGGCCAAGGCTATTATCTCCGTTGAAATCAAATCCGCATTAAATAACCGTATTAATTAATTCATAAAATGCGTGGGAAGTCAAGAAGAACGCTGCCTGGCGAGTTTGGAACTGATGAATCCGCCGGATGTTTTAGTTCTTGCAGCATGCCAGTTTTAATTAAAAAAATACAAGACTCGGAGCTGAAGTGCAAGGAGAATCAACCCGTATTGATAGTGAATGCCATTTTTTCAAATTTTCCCTATTGTCAAAATAAACATTCACCGGTAATATGTATTTTAGTACATACCTATTGTTCGAGCCCTGAGACCGGAAAAGGAGACGTTGGATCCATATGGACAACGAGTTAATCGGTATCAGCCAGAACATGCGCCGCATCCGGGAACTTATCGACCGAATTGCACAGACCGGCCTTAATACAATTATTTGTGGCGAAACCGGCGTCGGCAAAGAGCTGGTGGTCCAAAGCCTTTATCAAAAATCCGACCGTGTCGGCAAACCCTTTGTCAAAGTGAATTGTGCCGCACTGCCGGACAGCTTGCTTGAAAGCGAGATGTTCGGTTACGAACAGGGAGCTTTTACCGGGGCCGAGCGGCGGCGCAGGGGTAAATTTGAGCAGGCACATGGGGGGGTGCTGTTCTTAGATGAAATCGGCGACATGACACTGCCGCTGCAGTCCAAGCTGCTCCATGTTCTGCAGGGCGGCGATTTTACACCGCTCGGGTCTGAAAAATCAGTTAAAACCAACGCCTGGGTTATCGCGGCGACCAACCACGAACTGGAAAAGGATCTGACGGCTGGAAAATTCAGGGAAGACCTATATTTTCGGCTGAGCGCCATCAAGATTTTTATTGAACCGCTGCGTAACCGTCAGGAGGATATCCCTTACCTGATCGATTATTACATTCAGAAGTACAAACGTGAATTCAATACCCGAGATCTGGTGATGCCAAGGCAGAAAACGATTGACCGCCTCTGCACATATACGTGGCCGGGGAATGTGCGTGAGTTGCAGAACATGCTCAAGCGGGTCATGATTCTGGGCGATGGCGAAGAAAACATCAGCGCGTTGATACATCCAGGTGCCGAAAGCAGCCCGCCAGAAGAAATATCTCCACCGGGCGTAACGGCGGTATCAGCGCCGCAGGTCTTCGACCCCAAAGAGATAGGAGATCTCTCGGCGCTTTCGCTGAAGAAGATGCGCAAGAAGGCTATGGACCAGGTCGAACGTGAGGTCATTTCTTACGTACTACAGAAAACGGCATGGAACCGTAGCAAAGCAACCAAGATTCTCAAGATCAGTTATAAAACCCTGCTTTACAAAATAAAGGACTTAGGAATTCAGCCGCCGCCGGATGCTTTGGAGTAAAAGCCAAATTGGGAAAATATTTTTCTATATTAAAGGAATCAAACTTCCATTAAAAAGTATTTTAGGCTCCTTCCCATATTATTATGCCACGTTAGCCGCTTGTGCCCCCGGACTGAAAACAATTGAAATATAGATATCTATCCGACCTGCTTGGGTCGGATTGACTACATGGCATGTAAAATGCTTCCATTTAAAACCTACTCTTGAATAGATCACATAAACGTATGGGTTTTCTGTTCAGCTGTTTATGAAAGCATCAATCCGTAGGTCTTCGAAGGATCACAGGGTTGCCGGAATTTTTGCGATGCAGTTTAAAACTGGAAAGTTTTGTATAGTCGACAGGGGAGAGCGGCGTTGGGGCGTTGATCGTCGCACCTTTTCATACACCTGTTACATCCCAGAGCGCCGAAGCGGCTCGGATCGTCGCACCGGGCGAGACCGTCGAGGAAGCAAGCGTCTTGATATCATCCCGCAAATCGAGGCAAGCCAAACCACCGTTCTGCAAGACACGTCGGCGTCCCCATAGTTAGCCTACTTCACAGCTAAGACTCAGTTCGTTCGTACTGATGTCATCAAATTCCCCCGCGCTTGCATCATCCACCATCCCTTGCTAAAGAATACGCAAAAAAGGGCCGGCCGTAATCCTTAGAGACGCTAGCTCATGATGCCGCTTGTCACAATCCGATAGGGACGGCAGTCTATGCCTTGTGGGCGGTGGAAACGCGCATGAAAACCATACCCAAGATCCGAGTCCGCTTCTGGGACCAGATGGTGTTGATCGGTATCGGGCTGGCGCTGTTCTATACGGTTTTCGAATCGATACTTGCCATCTTCCTGCAGGTCAACGTCGATTTCATGCAGCGGATCTTCGGCACCGGACCAAGTACTCTATATGGTCGTCTGACCATCCTTTGTTTGTTCGCTATTTTCGGCTCGCACGCTCAGTATACGATCAACCAACGCAAAGCAGCTGAGGCGGCTCTGCGTGAAAGCGAAGAGCGGTTTCGGCTTATTATCGAAAATTCGCCAGTGGGGTACTTCGAACTCGACCTCACGGGAAGCTTCATATTTTACAACCACGCCACCTGCGATATCCTCGGCTATGCTGAACACGAGCTGCGCTGGAAAGCGCATAGCGAAGTGGCTGATATCGCCAGTCGCGGCCGGTTGGCCGAAACCTTTGAACGGGTCCTCACCTCTGCGGAAACAGCCAAGTCCGTGGATTGGGTCCTCATCCGTCACGACAGCTCCAAACGATTCGTTGAATCTTCCATTTCCCTGCTTAGGGACCGTAAGGGACGGCCTTCCGGTTTCAGCGTGTTTCTTAGAGACATCACCGAGCGCAGGCGTTCTGAAGCACTCATGCGCGCGAAGCTTGCTGCCGAGGCTGCCAGCCGGTCCAAGGGTGAGTTTCTGGCCAGCATGAGCCACGAGATTCGTACCCCATTAAACGCCATCATCGGGTTGGTCGAACTGCAGTTGGGGACCGAGCTAACGGCTGACCAGCGTGAGGACCTCGATGTGGTCAAGTCGTCGGCTTACGCCCTGCTATCGATCATCAATAATGTGCTGGATTTTTCCAAGATTGAAGCTGGTAAGCTTGAGTTGGAGCAAACACGATTCAGCCTTGAAACATTTCTGGATGAATCCATACGAATTATGGCCATGAAAGCACATCTTAAGGGACTGGAGCTGGCCTACCGTATGGAGCCTGAGGTCCCGGACAGGCTGATAGGGGACCCCAACCGGTTGCGGCAGGTGGTGCTGAATTTGGTGGACAACGCCATTAAGTTCACCGAGCGAGGAGAGGTGATCGTGCACGTTGCTCTGCGCGGGCAGACGCCGACGGAGGTTCGACTTCAGTTCACGGTTACCGATACCGGCATCGGTGTGCCGTTAGAAAAGCAGCAACGTATTTTCAAACCTTATGACCAGGGCGATCCCGCCGTGTCACGGCGCTATGGCGGAACGGGCTTGGGACTTGCAGTCTCCAGTCGACTCGTGCGGATGATGGGAGGGCAGATTGCCCTGAACAGCCGTCCGGGACAGGGCAGCGCATTCGGTTTTACGGCGCTTTTTCGTCGTTCACCGGATCTATCGGACACGCACGCTACCGAACCCCAAACGTGGTTTTATGGGAAGTCCGTGTTGGTAGTGGATGATAACGCGGCCGCGCGACGTATTGTGGTGGAAATCCTGAAAAGAAACCAGATGGTGGTCCGCGCGGCGAGCGGTGTCGAGGAAGCGCAGCGATCATTCCGAGAAGGAGCGGTTCCAGAGTTGGTTTTAGTGGATTCGAGCTTACCTGGGATCGATGGGTTTGCATTCGCTGCGTGGCTGCGCAGGGAAGCCAGGTTTAACGGGCCAGTGATCCTGATGCTGACCTTTACCCACCTCAAACGTAAAGGGGAGTGTGCCGAACTTAGGGTAAATGCAACCCTGCTCAAGCCGTTCGGATCCCGTGAGCTCATGCAGGCGCTGGCAAGGGCCGAGGCGGCCCGATCAGACCCTTTGCCCGGGGATTCTGGAAGCGACGCTGCGCCGTCTGCTCCCAGCGGGAAATCTTCCGTGTTGGTGCAGCCCGACATGTCAACGCCGGCAGAGGTGGGACGCTCCCTGCGGATTCTCGTGGCGGAGGACACCCCCGTCAACCAAAAATTCATCCTACGGCTACTGGATCGTTGGGGGCATTCGGCCCTCTTGGTTGAGGACGGCCGCAGGGCTGTGGCAGAGGCCTCCAATGCCGTATTCGACGTGGTGCTCATGGATGTCCAGATGCCTGAGATGGACGGGCTAGAAGCGGCGGCGGCTATTCGACGCCTTGAGACAGAAAGCGGTCACCACACACCGATCATTGCCATGACCGCTCACGCCATCACGGGCGACCGTGAACGCTGTTTGGCGGCGGGAATGGATGATTATCTTTCCAAGCCGATCGATGCTGAAATGCTGAAGCAAGTCATCGAGCAGCTGACGGCGACAAATGAGCGGCCTGAAGCGGTAGCTACTGGCGAGACATCGGACCCGGAGCAGGAGGTTCTTAAGGCTTTTGAGAATGATTGGGGCTTTTTTGCAGAAGTGGTGGAGGTATTTTTTCGTGACTACCCGCGCCAGATCGATAGCCTGCGAGCATCCGCCCAAGGTGGCGATATCGCCACCTTTCGAAGAGCTGCCCATTCGCTGAAGGGAATGCTGCGTAATTTCCAGGCCGAAGGCTCCGCTGAAAAGGCCTATCACTTAGAACTTAAAGGTCAAGCCGGGGACCTAATCGGTGTCGAGCCGCTAATCGAGGAACTATCAACAGAAGTCCAGAAGCTGGAGGCTCGGTTGCGTGAATTAGTTGAGAGGAAAGGACCTCAGGCCTCCGGAGGCGCATGAAGTAACCAAAATTGAAGCGCGAAGCCAACTGGTGGTGTCCCCAACAATTTGACCCGAATTGAATATTAGGCTTTTCCGCCCGGCTGGGTTATAATCCGGTTATTACGCAGCGATCCAACTTTACAAGAACTTATGAATAAGAAGAAAATATTGGTCGTCGACGACGACCGCGTCATTCTAACGTTTGCAAGCAAGCTGCTCGCGCGAGAGGGCCATGAGGTAATAACAGCGGGCGACGGGTTCGAGGCGTTGAACGTTCTATCGGGTTTCACACCGGATATTATGTTCTTCGATCTGATTATGCCCAAGATCGATGGCGACAAGCTGATCCAGATTGTGCGCAGCATGCCGCCGCTGAAAGACTGTTTCTTGGTGATCGTTTCGGCAGCGGTGGCCGAGATCGATTTTAATTTCCAAGAGACAGGTGCTGACTATTATGTGGCCAAAGGCCCTTTCAGCGCTATGGCTGAGAATTTCCTGGCAGCTATTCAGGCCTCCGAGAACCCCCCCACAACGACCACCCCGAAGCCCGTTGTAGGCCTTGAACATGTTTATGCCCGCCAGCTGACTCGGGAGTTGCTCTCGCGCAACCGGCACCTTGAAACCATTCTGGAAAGCATGGCTGAGGGCATCCTTGAGGTGTATGCGGGCAAAATCGTCTACGCCAATTCTGCGGCCGTCGCCATGCTCGGGATACCCCAGCAACAGCTGTTGACCCTCTATCCGCCGGGGTTGTTTACCGGAAGCGTTCGCGAGCGGATCGAGGGACTTTTCGCGGCTGTTCCGGGATTGCCGGCCGAAACAGGGGTAAACCAGCCGCTTGAGATCAATGGCCGTCAAGTCATCGTGAAGAAACTGCCGGTGAAGGGGGATGCGGCGACGGTGATTCTCATGATCACTGACATTACCGAGCGAAAGCGCCTGGAGTTGCAGCTCCAACATATCCAGAAGATGGAAGCCATCGGCACCATCGCCGCCGGAGTCGCCCACAATTTCCGTAACACGCTAACCGAGATCCTGGTGAACAGCCAGCTGATTCAGCTCAATCACAAAGACCAAATGCCATTGCAGGAGATCACCGGACGTATCAATTCGTCGGTCAAGAAGGGCTCGCGCCTTGTAGACGGACTATTGCATTTTTCGCGAAAGCAGATCAACAAAGAGTTCAAACCGGTCGACCTGGCCACTGTGATTCGCGAGACGTGTCAGATCATCAGGAAATCCTTTGAGGCCCAGATCGAAATTCAGGTGGATCTACCGGAGTCGGTCATGGTTTTAGGCGACGCCGGGGGCCTTAGCCAGGTTTTGATGAACTTGTGTACCAACGCTCGGGATGCCATGCCGAATGGCGGATTGCTGAGGATCGAGGCTCGACGCGAGGGAATGCACGTCGTGGCTCAAGTATCGGATACGGGCATCGGTATGGACCAGGAAATTCTCGAAAAATGCTTCGATCCGTTTTTCACCACCAAGGCAATCGGCAAGGGCACGGGGCTCGGGCTGTCAACTGCTTACGGCATCATCAAGAGCCATGATGGATCGATTGACATCCGCTCACGCCCGGGAGCTGGCACAACCTTTACCCTGCGATTCGCGCTGGCGCAAGCTTCGGACGGCCCAGTCTCTCAGGACAACCGCGCGCTTATTTACGGCAACGGCGAGTGCATTCTGCTGGTTGATGACGAGGCCGACATTTTGCGAGCCATGCAGGGCCTGCTTAAAAAACTCAACTACCGACCGATTTTTGCTGAAAACGGTGCGCAGGCAGTCAACCTCTACGCGGCATGGCATCCTGAATTGGTTTTGCTGGATGTGAATATGCCCGGTATGGACGGAATGGAGTGTGCGCAGCGGATACTGGAGGCCGACCCCAAGGCCTGTATCGTGATGTTTTCAGGTTACGAGCCAACTCAACGGAAGCTGCCGGACCTGATCGAACGGAAGCTTTTGAAAGGTTATTTAACCAAACCAGCGGATATTACCGAACTGAGTCAGTTTCTCTCGAGCGTTCTCCACCAGAAGGAATAAGGATGGGGAAGCCCCAATTGTTTTCAGTTTTAAGCTGCCCTGTGCGCGGCAAATTCAAACAACAGCTGCAACAGTTATTCGGAGGACCCCCAATGAGCCGCTTTAGAGTGAAGTTGTGCATGGTTGTTTTGGTGTGGGTGGTAATGGGGTTTGGTTGTACGACGGATTCGGAGCGCAAGCAGGGGCATTATGAGAAGGCGCAGGGGTACATCGAGAAGGGGGAGTACAAGTCGGCGAAGATCGAGTTGAAGAATGCGATCCAGTTGGATGGGAAGTTTGTGGGAGCGCAT
>JALOPB010000237.1 GCA_025454115.1 Desulfobacterales bacterium
CTGACCTATTCGCCCTCGGAAGGCTTTCCCGAGCTCAGACGCCAGATTGCGCTGCGGACGGTGGGCGTGATCGCGGACATCGCCCCGGATGACGTCATTGTCACCAACGGATGCATGGAAGCGGTAGCGCTGGCGCTTCTGGCCGTCACTCGTCCGGGGGACACGGTGGCCATCGAGGCGCCTACCAATTTCAGTTTTTTGCAGCTGCTGAAGGAGCTGGGCTTGATGGTCGTCGAGATCGCGGCTGATCCTCAGGAAGGCGTGGACCTGGATGAGTTCGAGATGAGCCTGGAGCGCAATTCGGTCAAGGCCTGTCTGTTCATGCCCAACTTCCAAAACCCGCTGGGGGCGCTGATGCCCGAAGCCAATAAGCAGCGCCTCGTCGAACTGCTGGGCGCCCGGGGCGTTCCGGTGATCGAGGACGATATCAGCAGTCTGCTTTACTTCGGCGACCAGCATCCGCGGCCGCTCAAAGCCTATGATCGCGACGGTCAGGTCCTGACCTGCTCGTCCTTCTCCAAAACCCTGGCGCCGGGCCTGCGCCTGGGTTGGATCATCCCCGGCCGACGCTTCAACGACCGGATTCGGCGCTTGAAGGCCGGCACCACCATTTCCACATCCACCCTGGATCAATCGGTGGTGTCGCGGTTTTTATCCGGCGGGGGTTACGAACGGCACCTGCGGAGCTTGAGGAGCGCACTCCAAAAACAGATCTACCGAACGGCCATCGCAATCCAGAGGCATTTCCCGGACCAAACCCGGTTGGCTCTGCCCCGGGGCGGCTCGCTGCTCTGGATTCAGCTGCCGCCGGGCGTCGACGGCCTGGACGTATACCAGCAGGCCTTCGACCGCGGCATCGCCATCATACCCGGAGCGGTCTGCTCGAATTCCAACCGCTTTCGCGGCTACATCCAAATCAGCTGTGCCGCCCCTTTCAGCTCGAAGGTCAAAGCGGCGATCGAAACGCTGGGCAGGATCGTTGCAAGTCTTCTCAAGGCATCCTGAACGACCCCCGAGGCGTTCTCTCTCGCCGAAACAGGCTGGACGGCTTCGGCCTAAACCGGGACATGAGGCAGCCCCAGCTTCCGGCGCTTGTCCTCGATGTGCGTGCGGATCAGGACGGCCGCCTTCTCCGGGTCCGGCTCCACGGCGAAAGTCGCTCCCACGACATCGTTCAACCCCTCGGTGAGGAGTTTGACGATGTTCATGCTGCCGGTTACGGGCGGCATGGGGCCCAGCACGGTGTAGACCCCGGAGGCCACGAAATAGACGCCGATCGTGGCGGCCTTCTCGGAATACCACTCCGGAGCGGCCCCGGCGATCGGCAGGTCGCTGATGTCCGCGCCCAGGGCGTTGGCCAGCGCCGAGGCCAGCACCAGGATGCGCACATTGTCGACGCAGCTTCCCACGTGCAGCACCGGCGGCACCCCCAGCGCCCCGCACACCTCCTTGAGACCCGGACCGGCCTTTTCGAGCGCCTGCGACTGCTTGAACCCGGCCCTGGCGGTGGCGACCGATGCACAGCCCGTGTCGACCACGAGGATGTCGTTTTCGATCAGCCGCTGGGTCAGGGTCACGTGGCCGTAGTCCTGCTGGATGCGCGGGTTGTTGCAGCCCACGATCCCCACCGCCCCGCGGATCTTGCCGGCCGCGATGGCGTCGATCAGCGGCTTGGGCGTCCCGCCGAGCGCGCCGAGGATCGCCTCGACCGAGAATCCGCCCACGCACTCCACCGGCTCCACGGGAATGAACACCTCGCCGCGACGGCTGAAGTTGGCGATCGCGTCCTTGACCAGCGCGACGGCCTTGGCCGCCGCGTTTTCCGGGTGAAACTCCTGGTGCTCCATTCCGGGGAAGCGCGCCTTGTCGCTCGTGCTGACCATCTTGGTGTGGTAGCAGGCCGCGACGGTCCCCAGCGACGGCATGATGCACTGATAGTCGACCACCATCATGTCCACGGCCCCGGTGGCGATCACCAGTTCGGTGCTGAGGTGGTTACCCGCCATGGGGATCCCCGCGCGCATCAGCAGTTCGTTGCCGGTACAGCAGACTCCGGCCAGGCTGATCCCGCTCGCCCCTTTGTCCCTGGCCAGTTTGATCAGGTCCGGATCCTGGCAGGCGCGCAGCAGCATTTCCGAGACTACCGGGTTGTGGCCGTGGACGACGATGTTGACCTGGTCTTTCCTGAGCACGCCGGCGTTGACCCGGGTCGCGCCGGGCTGCGGGGTCCCGAAGAGGATGTCGGAGACCTCGGTGGCGATCATGGACCCGCCCCAGCCGTCCGAGAGCGCGTTGCGGATGCCGTGCAGGAGCAAGCTCTTCCAGTCGTTGTCGACGCCCATGTGGGTGCGGTGCATCATTTCGGATGTTTCGCGATCGATTCCTCGCGGCGCGACCCCCAGCCGGCGCCAGATCTCCTGGCGCTTGGCCGGTGCGCGCCGGATCAGGGTGAGTTCCTTTTTGCGGGTGCCGTACTCCTCGGCCATGGCATCGGCGAGCTCGGCGGCGATCTGGTTCGGCTGCTTGCCGTCCGCCTGGATTCCGAATTCGGCCGCCACGCGCTGGAGCTTGGCGATATCGCGCAGCTGGTAGCCGGGGGCCGCGTCGACCGCCACCTTCCCGAGGACCTCCACGAGGTCGCGGCCGTGGTCCGAATGCGACGCGGCGCCGGCGGCGATCATGCGGCCCAGGTTGCGCGCCACCATGATGTCGGCATCCGCGCCGCACACGCCGCGCTGGGGTCCTTCGCCGAACGGATCGATGCGGCAGGGCCCCATGACGCAGATGCGGCAGCTCAGCCCCATCTCGCAGAAGCCGCAGTTGGGCAGCTGGGCCCGGAAGCGGTCCCAGACGCTGTCCACGCCGTCGCGTTCCATCTTCTTGAGCAGGAGCCGACCGTCGGCGGTGATCGTGTTGGCATCGTATGTCCTATCGTTCATGGCGGCCTCCTTACCTGGCAAGTTCGATCTGTTTGCGTTTCATGGCGTTCAGGAGCGTGAAGCCCGGCGACAGTTCGGCCGGGACGGCGCCGGCCGAGACCGTCCGCGCCACCTCGTCCGTCTTGCGTTTCAGCGCCTCGGAGCGCTCCTCGAATCGCAGCGCGCCGCTCTTGCAGGCCTCCACGCAGGCTGGAATCAGGCCCGCGAGTTGCCGCTCGTAGCAGTTGTCGCATTTGACGGCCACGGTCTTGCCCGGGGGCGCAGTGGAATCCTCATGGTAGCGGATCACCCCGAACGGGCAGGCCATGGCGCAGGAGGCGCAGTTGATGCAACGGTTCGGGTCGATGAAGACCGTGTTCTTCTCCGCGCTGCGGGCGATGGCACCGGGCAGGCAGGCGAGCTGGCAGGGAGCCGGATCGCAATGCCGGCAGCGGTTGGGGAAGCCCTCATCGAAGAGCCCCACCCCCACGTGAACCCGCGGCCGGGGGCGCGGGGTTTCGAGCGTCGACAGAAACAGGTTTTTGGATCGCGAATGCGCAGCGGCGCAGGCCGGCATGCACTGCATGCACCCCACGCAGCGTTCCGGGTGAACGACGACCTCTTTCATAGGCCCTCCAATTCGGACTATATTGGCATCAATTGCCTGAAATTGAACCCCGGTTTAAGTAATGCCTCACGCGGCAGCCGGACGGGCGTCGCGCTCTGGATCAGCGCCGTCAGGACCCCGCCCTGCTCGATCGAGTTCACCAGCGCCACCCCGGCCAGCCGATCGCCCTTGAAAACCAGCTTGCGGTAGGTTCCGGTCCGGCGGTCCGCAGCGCTCAGGGCCTCGAAGTCACCGGTTTCGGGAGGCGAGACGATTCCGGCGGTCATCACGTCCAGACCGAAGATCCGGATGACGTTGCGGCTCAAGCTGCCGGGGTAAGCCGCCGGGTGCCCGGCCATGTTCATTCCCGCGATCCGTCCCTGGGCGACCGCCTCCGGCCAGATCGCGTTGACCCAGGGGGTCCGGCGCGCGATGTCGGTGGACTCGGCCACGTCTCCGGCCGCGAACACACCGGCCACCGAGGTCTGCATGTGCTCGTCGACCAGGATGCCGGCATCGACATTGATCTTATCTTTGGGGACAAACCCGCGCGCCGGGAAAACGCCTTTGCCGATGACGACCATGTCGCAGAGCAGCCGCGTTCCGTCGGAAAGATGCGCCATGGCCACCCGACCGTTTCCCTCGAAGGCCGCGGCTTCGACTCCGACGCGCACGTCCAGACCGCGGGCGCTGAGCTCTCCCGTGATCATGCGTCCGGCTTCGAGATCGACCTGCATGGACAACGGGTGCCCCGACCGGATGAGCATGGTAACCGGAATCCCGCGCCGCAGCAGGCCGTAGGCCGCCTTGAAGCCCACCAGTCCGCCCCCGAGCACGAGCGCCCGGCGGACATGGGGCAAGACGGCCAGCATCCGGCGCACATGGGCCTCGGTGCGCATGAAGAAAATGTTCCGGAGTTCGAGGCCGTCGGCCTTGATCCGGCGCGGATCGGCCCCGCTAGCAATCAGGAGCCGGTCGTAGGGATAGGATCGGCCGTTTACGGAGACCGTGCGGTTGTCCACATCGACGGCCGAGACCCGGCTGCCGAGCACCGGGGTAATATTCAAATCATCATAAAAACTGGCCGGGCGGATGGGGAGTTTTTCAACGGCGACGGATCCCTCCAGCACCATGCTGATCATGGGCCGGCAATATGGCGGGAGGACCTCGTCGGAGATCATGGTGATTTCGCCGCAGGAGTCTAACTGACGGATGGCTTCGGCTGCGTGGATGCCGGCCACGCCGTTTCCGATGATGGCGTACTTCATGACAGCTTCCCTTTCCAGCTTGCCTCACCCCGCCCTTGGTCGACGGGGTTGGAGGATTCGGTGAAGCTGCAAAAAAACAAGGTGACGCTTTTAAATGGAAGAGCGGAATTTCAGCGGAATATCAATGGCGACAGCCTATTGAACCAGGCCCCAAAAGTCAAGCCGCTTGCGTGCGGGTTCGGCAGTCCTTTCTTCACAGCAGGAGATGGAGAGACCGGACTGGCTCTGGCTGAAAGACAGCATCCGGATCTGGTTATCCTCGACCTGATGTTGCCGAAGCTGGACGGCTGGGAGGTCTGTCGCCGCCTGCGTCGGGCGTCGGAGGTTCCTGTCATCATGCTCACCGCGCGGGAAGAGGAGGTCGATCGTGTGGCCGGGCTCACCTTGGGGGCCGACGATTACGTCGTTAAGCCCTTCAGCCCTCGGGAACTGATGGCGCGCGCACGCCGATATCACTCTGAACCTCGACAAGCGTCAGGTGCGGGTGGGCGGCCGGCCGGATTTTCACCCGGGACGGACTGATCCGCGTTACTTGATTTGGGCCAGCTTGACGGCTCGATCCTGGCCCTCGTGCTCAGCTTTGTGATGATGCGCAAGGTGCTGGCCCCCCTGACCCGCATGACCGCGACCACCGAGCAGGTCGCCGCCGGCAACTTCGGCGTGCGGGTACCGGCAACCACCCAGGATGAGGTGGGCTAGCTGGCCCGGGCGTTCAACCGCATGGCCGCCAGTCTTGAAAACATCGAAAAATTACGCCGGAATCTGATGATCGATGTGGCCCATGAACTTCGCACGCCGCTGACCAATATTCGCGGATACCTGGAGGCCCTGATCGACGGC
>JALOPB010000238.1 GCA_025454115.1 Desulfobacterales bacterium
CACGACGGCTATCCCTTCAATGCCCGCGCGGTCTATGACTCTTTCGCTCGGATCATCTTCAAACAGCATCCCTACCATGCCTATGGCCAATGGAAGTACGTCAGTTTGTCGCTGGCGCAGGTAAAGGACATCCAGGTCATCGACGACTACACCATCGCCCTGGTGACCGAAAAGCCATACGCGCCGCTGCTGAACAACCTGGCACTCTGGCTATGCCCGATCCTTTCACCCAAATCCATGGCCGACCTCAAGGATAAGATTGGCACTCGCCCCGTGGGCACCGGGCCTTTCAAGTTCAAGAGCTGGACCAAGGACGACCAGATCGTGCTCGAGCGCAACAACGACTACTGGGGCGAGAAGGCCAAGGTCGAGCGCATCGTTCTCAAATCCATCCCTGAGCCGTCCGCGCGGCTGATGGCGCTGCAGTCCGGCACCGTGGACATCGCCGACGACCTCGATCCGGACTCGATCGCTCTGGTCAAGAAGAACCCCAAGCTGGCGGTCATCGAACAGCCCAGCATCAACGTTGGCTATCTGGCCTTTAACACCGAAAAACCCCGGCTGAAGGACCCCAAGGTGCGCCAGGCCCTGAGCCATGCCATCGATAGAGACACGTTGATCAAAACCATTTTCGCCGGCTTGGCCATCCCGGCCAAGAACCCGTTCCCGCCGTCGATCTGGTCATACAACGACGCCAACAAGCCCTACGAGTACAACCCCGAGAAGGCTAAGAAGATGCTGACCGAAGCCAAGTTCGATTTCAACACCGAGATCGAGCTGTGGGCCATGCCGGTTTCGCGCGCTTACATGCCAGACCCGGTCAAGACGGCCGAATTGATCCAGGCCTATTTCTCAGCGGTGGGGGTGAAGGCTAAAATCGTGCGCCATGAATGGGGTGCTTACCTGAGCAAGACCCAGAACGGTGAACACGAGATGTGCATGCTCGGCTGGCTCGGCGGCAACGCCGATCCCGACAACTTTCTCTACGGATTGCTGTCGGCGGATACGGCCAAACCCCCGGCCGCCAACGTCGCGTTCTGGAAGAACGCGGAGTTCACCGAGCTGTGCCTCAAGGGTCAGAAGGTTTTCAACAAGGCCGAGCGAACCAAAATCTACCTGAAAGCGCAGGAAATTTTTCACGCGGAAGTACCCTGGGCACCGCTGGCGCACACCAAAAACATCCGCTGCTACAGCAAGAAACTACATGATGTGCCGCTACGGCCGAACGGGTTGAACTCGTTCCAGATGGTCTCAAAAGAAAAATAACCGCTTCCTGAGAGGCCCCATCCCGACCTTGCATTACGCCCCGCGGTCACAGCGGCGCATGACCCGTACCCATGTGCCGCGGGGCTTGTGCGCCTTGAGCTCGAGGCCTCTCACAAAGCGGTTTTTCTTGAAATCGCACTCAATCGGGTTGCTGCTGGAAAATAATGCCCGTCGGTTACATATCCAAGCGCCTGTTCCATCTGGCCCTGATCATGCTCGGGGTGTCCGTGCTGGTATTTTTGATGCTGCGTCTGATTCCCGGCGATCCGGCGCGTCTGCTGCTGGGCGAGTTCGCCACCCAGGAGGACCTGTCCCGGCTGCGGACCCAGATGGGTCTCGATCGGTCCTATACCGTTCAATACGGCATCTACCTCGCGAACATCCTGCAGGGAGACCTGGGAAATTCCCTGCGTAACGGCGAACCGGTAGCGACAGAGATCGGCGTGCGGTTGCTGGCGACCCTGGAGCTGGCGGTGGCCGCCATGCTGATCGCCACTTTGCTCGGGATCGCAGCGGGGGTGATTTCCGCGGTGCGGCCGTATTCCATCTTTGACTACGGATCGATGTTCATGGCGTTGATCGGGGTCTCCATGCCCATCTTCTGGTTGGGACTCATGTTGATGTACCTGCTGGCCGTCCTGTTTCCGGTCATGCCGATGATGGGCCGGATCGGCATGGGCAGCGAACCGGATGTGGTTACCGGCCTGATGCTGGCGGACACGCTGCTGGCCGGCGAGTTCGGCGGCTTTTTCGATGCGCTGCATCACCTGGTGCTGCCCGCCTTCACGCTCGCCACCATCCCCATGGCCATCGTCGCCCGCATCACCCGTTCGGCGATGCTGGAGGTGCTCAACAAGGACTATGTGCGCACCGCGCGCGCCAAGGGCATGTCGGAGGCCGTCGTCATCCTGCGGCATGCCCTGCGCAATGCATGTCTGCCGATCGTCACCGTGTTGGGGCTGAACCTCGGATTGCTGCTGGGCGGTGCGGTTCTCACCGAGACGATATTCTCCTGGCCGGGGCTCGGGCGCTATGTCGTGGATTCTCTCATGGCTCGCGACTATGCGGCCGTCCAGGGCTGCATTCTCGTCTTTGCGGCGCTGATGGCGTTCATCAACCTCATGGTGGATTTGATCTACGTGGTGCTCGACCCGAGGATCCGCGTTCATGCGTAAGTGGGAGACGGTTCACGATCTGATGCGCAGCCGCAGCGCAACGTTCGGTTTGGCGTTGATCGCGGTGGTGCTGCTGGTTGCGCTGATCGGGCCGGTCCTGGCCCCGCATGACCCGCTCAAACCCGCGCCGCTGGACCGGCTCAAGGGACCGAGCGAGACGCATCTCTTCGGCACGGACAGTCTGGGCCGGGACATTTTGAGCCGCGTGATCTACGGCGCGCGCATCTCGATTCTGATCGGGCTGATTTCGGTGTCGATCTCGCTGGTGCCGGGTACTCTCTTGGGGCTGGTGGCCGGCTATTTCGGCGGCCGGGCCGACAGCCTGATCATGCGGCTGATGGACATGCTGCTCGCCTTTCCGGCGATCCTGCTCGCGATCTTCATTACCGCCATTTTAGGTCCGAGTCTGCCCAACACCATGGTGGCGGTCGGTATCGTTTACATTCCGCACTATGCGCGCATCGTGCGCGCGAGCGTGCTTTCCCTCAAGGAGCAGCTTTTCGTGCAGGCCATCGCGCACCTGGGCGGCGGGCATGGGCGCATCCTCGGCCGGCACATCCTGCCGAATGCGCTGCCGCCGATCATCGTTTACGCCACGCTCGGCATGGGCACGGCTGTTTTGCAGGCAGCGGCGTTGGGTTTTTTGGGCCTGGGTGCTCAGCCGCCTCAACCGGAGTGGGGCGCCATGTTGAGCGAGGGACGCCAGTACATTCAAATCGCTCCACACGTGGCGGCTTTTCCGGGGGCCGCGATCCTGGTGCTCGTGCTCGGATTCAATCTCTTCGGCGACGGCCTGCGGGACGTGCTGGACCCCTCGCTGAGGTCGGTGTGAAAGAGCGCGACGTGAGCGAAGCGGTTCTCGAGATCGTCGGGCTTAAGACCGAGTTTCGAACGCGGCGCGGCGTGGTGAAAGCCGTGGACGGCCTGGACGTGGCCCTGCACCCCGGCGAGACGTTCGGCCTGGTGGGGGAGAGCGGCTGCGGCAAGAGCGTCACGGCCCTGTCGATCCTGCGACTGCTGCCCAAGCCGGCCGGCCGCATCGCCGCGGGCCGCATCCTCTTCAACGGCCAGGACCTGGTGGCCGCCAGCGAGGCGGAGATCCGCCGGATCCGCGGCAACCGCATTTCCATGATCTTCCAGGAGCCGATGACATCGCTTAACCCGGTTTATACCATCGGCTTTCAGATTGAGGAGGTCCTGCACAAGCACCGTGGCATGAAACGCGTCGATGCGCGAATCGAGGCCGCCCGCATGCTGGGGTTGGTGGGGATGCCCGAGCCCGCCGCCCGTCTCGACGACTACCCCCATCAGCTTTCCGGCGGCATGCGCCAACGTGCGATGATCGCCATGGCGCTCGCCTGCCTGCCGGCGCTCATGATCGCCGACGAGCCGACCACGGCCCTGGACGTTACCATCCAGGCCCAGATCCTGGATCTGATTGCGCGATTAAAGGAGGAGATCGGCATGGCGGTGCTGCTCATCACCCACGACTTGGGGGTGGTGGCCGAGATCTGCCGGAACGTGGCGGTCATGTACGCCGGCCGGGTTGTCGAGAGTGCCCCAGTGGATGATATCTTTCGGCGGCCCGCCCATCCTTATACCGTCGGACTTTTCAACTCCCTGCCGGGGGTCGGCGGGCGAGGCGGAGGTCTCAAGCCCATCCCGGGGGTGGTGCCGAGTCTGGCGAGCCTGCCGCCGGGATGCGCGTTCCAGGACCGTTGCTTCAGACGGCACGCGGCCTGCGACCAGGAGCCGCCCTGGCAATCGATCGCAGTGGGTCACCATGCGCGGTGCTGGAAACCCGTGGAGTGATCCGATGACGGAACCGATCCTGGCGGCTGAACACGTTGCCAAGCATTACCCGCTCAAGGGTGCGGGTTTTTCACGTCGTTCGGGCCGGGTGCTGGCGGTAGCGGATGTGTCTTTCGACATCGAGGCGGGCGACGTCTTCGGACTGGTGGGCGAGAGCGGCTGCGGCAAATCGACGTTGGGGCGGGTGCTGCTGCGGTTGGAGGAACTTACGGCCGGCCGGGTGCGCTTTTACGGCGAGGATATCGTGACGTTCGCCCCACCCCGACTGAAGCAATTCCGGCGCGAGGCTCAGATCGTCTACCAGGACCCCTACTCGTCGCTGAATCCGCGGCGGACGATCGGAGACCTTATCGCCGAGCCGCTCGACATCCATCACGTGGGGTCGCCGGCGGAACGGCGCGAGCGGGTAGCATGGCTGTTGAATGTGGTCGGCCTGTTGCCCGAGCACGCCCGCCGTTATCCGCATGAGTTTTCGGGCGGGCAGCGCCAGCGTATCGTCATTGCGCGGGCGCTGGCGTTAAACCCGCGGTTGCTCCTGGCCGATGAGCCGGTGTCGGCCCTGGATGTGTCGATCCAGGCCCAGGTCGTCAATCTGCTCAGGGACTTGCAGGCCCAGTTCAACCTCACTTATCTTTTCATCTCGCATGACCTGAGCCTGGTCGAATACATCTGCAATCGGGTGGCCGTCATGTACCTCGGACGCCTGGTCGAGCTAGCCTCCAAGCAGGAGCTCTACCGTGAGCCGTTGCATCCCTACACCCAGGCCCTGCTATCCGCCGCGCCGGTGCCGGATCCCAGGGCCCGCAAACACCGAATCCTGCTAGCGGGGGACGTGCCGAGCTCCATCCATCCGCCCACGGGTTGCAGTTTTCACCCCCGTTGCCGTGAAAGCCGCGGCATTTGTTCGCAG
>JALOPB010000239.1 GCA_025454115.1 Desulfobacterales bacterium
GCGCCGACAGCGCGATTCCGACCACACCGGCGTAGACCCGTCTGGTTTCAGCCGGGTGCGGAAACATCGGGATCGTTTGGTCGCCAAAGGAAACGACCGGGTCGCGGACGGATGCAGGCATGCGGCGACAGTCAACCTGCACGAGCAGCGTGTCCCCGGTTTCCAGCGCTACAGCTGAAAGCGTGATGCGTGGGGAGGATTCCGTCGCTGCCTGCTGGGAGTTGGCGGGTTGAGGCCAAAAAGCCGTGAAAAAGATCCCGCAGCAGCACCCGATGCACAAGCCTATGAGTAAAACGGCTGCCTGGCGCCGGGGATGCAGAAAGCTGCTGAAAATTGAAAGGTTCATGACGCAGGGAAAGATTAGGTGTGTTTGCATCGTTCGCAAAGGGGGGCGTCGCCGATGGGTGACACCCCCCTTGGCGAGATTTAGCCCTTGATGATCCGGGGCAGCATCATCTGGTGCTGCGGGCAGATAGAGCGCGGATTCTGGTAGGCGGCACCGGCAAAGGCCTTTAGATAGTCGCGGATCGCGGTCATCTTGGCCACCTCGTCTACCAGGCCGTGCCGAGCGCAGTAGATCGGCCGGGAGTTGTCATAGTAGGATTTCACCAGCTTGTTCATCTCCTCGATGACCGGCTCAAGCGGCTTGCCGGATTCCTTCTCCTTCACCAGCCGCCGGGAGTAGCTGGCGGCGGCGGCGGTTTCCCCGTGCATGACGTAGATTTCGGTCGTGGCCGTGCCGAGCGTAAAAGCGTTGTGACGGTTGGCCGTAGGGCCGCCCATGATGTAGTGCGCCGCGGCGGTCCCCTTGCGCAGCACCGTCAGGATCATGGGGATGTCGGTCTGCTGGATGGAGTATATCAAAGCCTGCCCCAGCCCGAGCAGCTCGGCTTTCTCGGCGATGTCGCCGACGTCGATGCCGGAGGTGTCCTGGACCCAGATGATGGGTACGCGGTCACGGCCGCAGTGCACCACGAATTCGTTCATCTTGATCAGCCCCTGGCGGTAGAGCTTGCCGCCGATACCGGGATAGGACGCATACTCCGGATAGTTCTCGCCGAGGAAGCCCTGGCGGTTCCCGATGATTCCCATCAGGTATCCGTCGATTTTTACCAAGCCGGTATACACTTCCGGACCATAGCCCGGACGGTATTCCATGTGCTCGCTGCCGTCGACCAGCCGGGCCAGGATTTCATCGAAATCGTACATCTGTTTCTGGTTGAAGGGCACCAGATAGTAGATGTCTTCGGCCGGAAAGCGGGGTTCCTTGGGCTCGGCCACGCGGAAGAACTTCGGGTTGTAAGCCGGCATGCCTTTCATGTAGTCCTTGATCCCGTCCAGCACGCCCTGTTCGGTGTCGTAGACATGGCGGAAAAAGCCGGTGCTATCGTGGTGGATCTTGACCGAACCCGGCGGCTCCGCCTTGAACTGCTTGGCGGCCGCGATGAGCTGCTCTGCGCCTTCGAGGTCGAAGAAACCTTTGGGGGACATGCCGCTCAAAATCCCGCCGCCGCCCACAGCGATGTTGGCATCCTTGTGGGCGAAGAGGATCGTCGGGCTGATGCCCTGATAACCGCCGCCGGCGGGGTTGGTGCCGTAGATGCCGGCCAGGATCGGGATCCCGGCCTGTTCGAGCTCTGCATGCCGGAAAAAGGTCGTCCCTGAGCCGCGGCGGTCGGCATAGAATTTTTCCTGTTCGGGCAGCTTGACGCCGCTGCAGTTCACCAGCCAGATGAGGGGGACGTTCAGTCGTTTGGAAAGGTTGGTCGCGCGGAAAACTTCCTCTGCCTGGCCCGGCAACCATGCCCCGGCGATCACTTTGTTGTCAAAGCCGATAACCACCGCCCATTTTCCCGATACCTTGGCGAGGCCGTGACAGACGTTGTTGGTCCCCTCTACGTTGTCGTTGGGGTTGTAGAGTGTGTTCAGTGGGGTCCAGGTTCCGGGGTCCAGCAGGTATTCCAGCCGCTGCCAGATCGTCAACTGTTTGCGTTTGTTGATTTCCGCAGTCGGAAGGCCGACATTCTTGGCTTTCTCAATCGCTTTTTCCACCTCGGCTTCGACGTCCTTGATCAGTTTGACGTTCGCTTCTCTGCTTTTGATCATTCCGGGCTTGAGTGCACTGCCGAACTCTTTCATCTTCTCGAAATACGGTCGCATGTCCTCTATCCTCTCCCTCTGAAGTATTGCCCGGTCAGACCCATAAACCCGCCGCATGGCCGGGGCCGGGTTCCCGTGCGTATAAAAGAGACCTATTTCCCTTATACAAACTGATCGTTTGCGTCAAGAACGGATATGATTCAGCGGCCTTTCTCCTTGACAATCTTTCGGTCTTTCAGTATCAAACATCCATCTTTCAAGCCGGTTGTCGGCAGCGCTGATCTGAGAAAACACAGGGAGGAGAGCGAAACGCATGAGTAAACAAATCCTGGCCCCGATGCCTGGGAAAGTCATCGACATACTCGTCAAGGCGGGGGAAGAGGTCTTGGAGTATCAGGAAGTGCTAATTCTAGAAGCCATGAAGATGGAAAACGCCATCCCGTCGCCTGAATCCGGGAAGGTGAAGGAGATCAAAGTCAAGAAGGACGACACCGTGTCCGCGCAGCAAGTGCTGATGGTTCTGGAATAGATCCGTCGATCGTAGATTCAGTCGATTTCATCCAAAAAGGCCCATGGTAACGTGGGCCTTTTGTGCAATGTGCCTCCCTCTTTGTTAAGTCTGTTCGGGCGGTTCGGCCCTGCGGACAATCTCCAGCGCCCCGGCTAAAGAGTCCCCTTTCAGCCGGCACGTGATCGCCGCCTCCAGCATCTCCGGCCTCACCGCCTGCTCGAGCTTGGCCAGTACCCCCAGTGACGCCAACGCCCAATCGGTTCCTTTGAATCCCTGGCCCTTGAAGTCCACCCGATGCAGCTGGGCGCGGCAGGCGGGGATTTCCACTCCTGCGGCTTGAATGACGGTGCAGGTTTCGTCAAGGCCGGCGAACATCTTTTTGCGCCGTGCCACACCCTCCGGGCCGAGGGCTATAACCACCGACGGCCGGCTGATGGCCGTGTAGTCGATCGGCTGCGGCGAAAGAATCATCTCGCTGATGGAGGGGCCTCGCAACACGGTGATGTCGTAATCGTTCTTTTGGCTGGTGTTGAGGCCTGCGTGCAGGCCGGCAAGGCATAGAATTTCTCCGGCCGTGATGATGCGTTGGCCCGCACTGCCCAGCAAGATGACCTCCTGCCGGTCGGCGCTGACCGGATCAAATTGGGCGATAACGGCCGCCGGCGGGGATACCGGTTGCTGGGTAGCGGCCAGTTCACGATAATGCGCCCCGAATTCGCGCCGCTGGTTTTCCGTTACGACCCCCTCGAAGGGCGGGAGGCGTGACAACATCTCCTCGATGCCCTTCGTCGTCAGCCGGTTGCGCTTGGAAAACCGGCCCGGGCAGATCCCCCAAATGTCCACTACCGAGAACCCTCTGAATTCAATGGCGTTGCGAATTACGTCGGTGATGTCGCTGCGGTAGGCTGAGCAGCGCACGACATACGGAGCTCCCGCCGCCCTTGCCACGCTGCAGACATCCAGGGGTCTCTCCAAACGGTTAAGGAAGCCCGATCCCACTTCGGCATCGGGAGGGGTGGTCGCCGAATACTGACCGCCGGTCATCCCGAAATTGAAGTTGTTGAGGACCAGCAGCGTCATGTCCAGATTTCGGCGGCAGGCTGCCAGCAGGTGGGCGCCGCCGATTCCCTGGCCGCCGTCGCCCATGGTAACCACTACCGTGAGCTCGGGGCGGGCGAGCTTCAGTCCCGCGGCATAAGTTAGCGCCCGGCCGTGCAGACCGTGGAGGGCGTGCGTGTTGAAGAAGGTATCGAAAAGCCCCGAGCAGCCGATGTCGCTTACCATGGCGATATGCTCGCCATCCAGGTTCATCGCCTGGAATGCCTTGTCCAGGGTCTGCGTGATACGCTCATGGGAGCAACCTGGACAAAACACCGGCGGCCGCGCCGCGTTCAGCAAACTAACCATGGAGAACCGCCTCTCTAATGGTTTCCGGAGCGATCAGCCGACCGTCCATCTGTCCGCAGAAGTGAACGCTTTTCTTCGGCAGGATGCGCTCGACTTCGCGAACATACTGCCCCCGGTTCATTTCGACGACCAGAACGCGTCGGGCGTCAACGGCGGCCTTCCGAATCGCCGTTTCCGGAACCGGCCACAAGGTTTTCAGCACGAGCAGCGATACGGGTGTGCCGCTGGCCCTCAACTCACGCGCGGCGGCCAGAGCGGCGCGGGAAGTGACCCCGTAAGTGACGACCAGCGTGTCGGCCGCCCCCGCGGAGTCGTGCTCGACGATCGCCAGCTGGTCGGCCGCGTTTGTGATTTTGGCCTGCATGCGGTCCAACTGGCGGGTGATCTCGGCCGGGTCGGTCGTAATGTATCCGTCCGCACCATGAGTGGATGACGTCTGGCGCACGAGGGTCCTGCCGCCGATCGGAAGAAAGGCCGGGACCTGCTCGCCGGAGTTGGCCTGGAAGGGCAGGAACTCTCGCCCCGGCTCTGGCGCAGCGCGGTCGATGACGATCTCCGCTTTCAGGCGATCCGGGTCGACGCTGGCCCGGGTCATGGCGATTTCCTTGTTGGAGGCGAGAAAGACCGGACAGCGGTATTGTTCGGCCAGGTTGAAGGCCTGTACGGTCAGTCGGAAGCAGTCCTCAATATCCGCCGGTGCCAGTACGATCACCGGCATGCCGCCGCTGTTGCCCCATTGCAGAAACTGAACATCGCCGTCCGCCCCGCGGGTCGCCGAACCGGTGGAGGGCCCCAGGCGCTGAATGTCCACGATGACGATGGGAATCTCGCCGCCGATCGCAAAGGAAATCTGTTCGCTGTAAAGGCTGATTCCGGGACCCGAGGTTGCCGTCATAACCTTCATGCCCGCCATCGAAGCCCCCAGGCAGAATCCGATCGAGGCGATTTCATCCTCGCCCTGGATGCATACCCCTCCAAGCGGGGGCAGCATAGCCAGCATGTGGTTCAAGATGGTTGTGGCCGGGGTGATCGGGTAACCGGCGAAAAAACGACACCCGGCAGCCACCGCTCCACGGGCGATCGCCTCGTTGCCCTCCATTAAGGATAATGCCATAGCCAAACCTCGCTGCGGGTTAACGGTTGTCATTTCACCCCAGGGAGGGCAAGCTGGAAAATGGGCTATCCGCTGTCTAATTTCTGTTCTTGCTCAGAGGGGATGGGGCTTGCTGCCAGGGGTACCGTACCCGTGAGTGGAAAGCGGCTTCCAATGCATCCACCATCGAGCGGATGATGGCATCGATGTCGCGGGTGTCCAACACGCACTCGCTAAACTGGCTGTCGGCGATGCGCTTGACAACGATGAAACGGACG
>JALOPB010000024.1 GCA_025454115.1 Desulfobacterales bacterium
CCCGCCCACCTGTCACCCGTTGAGCGAAGACAACAAATTGGTGATCGCGCCGGGTCTTCTCAGCGGCTCTGCCGCCGCCATGTCCGGCCGGATCTCGGTCGGTTGCAAGAGCCCGCTGACCGGCGGCATCAAGGAGGCCAATGCCGGCGGCCAGCCCTCGCAGATGCTGGGTCGCCTCGGCTACGCCGCCATCGTGCTGGAGGGCAAGCCCAGGGACGACGCGCTATACCGGATCTACATCAACAAGGACAAGGTGGAGATTAAGGCCGAGAACGGCCTGAAGATGCTTGGCAACTATGCCCTGGTCGAAAAAATGAAGGCCCAGTTCGGACGGCTGCATTTCCATCGGCCCGGCCGGCGAGATGAAAATGTCGGCCGCATCGATCGCGTTTACAGACATGGAACTGCGGCCCACCCGCCATGCCGGCCGCGGCGGAGTCGGAGCGGTGATGGGGTCCAAGGGCGTCAAGGCCATCGTCGTCGATGACGCCGGCTGCGCGGTTCGCAGCCCGAAGAACGCCGACCCGTTCAAGGAAGCCAACAAGGCCTTCGTTGCCGGCCTGCGCAAGCACGGCGTGACCGGCCAAGGGCTTCCGACCTACGGCACCAACGTTCTCACCAATGTCATCAACGAAGCCGGGGCCTATCCCACCAAGAACTTCATGTGGGGCCGGTTTGATACCTGCGCCAAGATCAGCGGCGAAACCCAGGCCGAAACCGAGAACACCCGCGGCGGGGAGGGTTCCGCCACCCACGGCTGCCACCGCGGCTGCGTCATCCGCTGCTCCGGCACTTACTACGACAAGGACGGCCATTACCTCACCAAGCAGCCCGAATACGAAACCGTATGGGCCCACGGCGGCAACTGCGGCATCGACGACCTGGACGCCATCGCCATGCTGGATCGCCTGGATGACGATTACGGGCTGGACACGATCGAGATGGGCGCCACCATCGGCGTAGCGATGGAAGCGGGCATCGCCAAGTTCGGCGACGCCCAGGCCGCGATCAACCTGGTCAAGGAAGTCGGCAAGGGCACGCCGCTCGGGCGGATCCTCGGCAACGGAGCCGCCGTGACCGGTCGGGTCTTCGGGATCGAACGCGTCCCGGTCGTCAAGGGCCAGGCCATGCCGGCCTACGATCCGCGCGGCATCCAGGGCATCGGCGTCACGTATGCCACGACCACCCAGGGCGCCGACCATACGGCCGGCTACGCGGTCACCGCCAACGTCCTGGGGGTCGGCGGCAGCGTGAACCCCTTGAAACCCGAAGGCCAGATCGAACTTTCTCGCAACCTGCAGATTGCCACCGCCGCCATCGACTCGACCGGTATGTGCCTGTTTATCGCCTTTGCCATCCTGGACCAGCCAGACACCTTCCAGGCGCTGCTGGATCTGCTCGGAAGCTTCACCGGCCAGAAACTGACCGGGGACGATGTTGTCGGGTTGGGCAAGTCCATCCTGAAAATGGAGCGCGAATTCAATCAGAAGGCCGGTTTTACCAAAGAGATGGACCGGCTGCCGGGCTATTTCAAAAAAGAAAAGCTGCCGCCCCATGACGTCATCTTCATGGTAAAGGACGAAGACCTGGATCAGGTGTTCAACTGGTAGCCTGGCGGCTCGACCACGTTCAAAACACCAGGGGAGGCAAAACGCCTCCCCTGATGTTTTGAACCCCCTGCGGGAGAGGCCGTTATGAAAACGCCGACTCAACCACCTGCCGACGACGTCCTGGAAATCTCCCTGGCGATGTCTGAAAATACCGTGTCCCGCGTCTTTCCACTCCTGGGAGAGGGTGTCCTGGTCAAGGGGACCGCCGGTGAAACCGTCGAGGATTTTCTGGTCAAGACCGCCGGCATCTCGCCGGCCTATCTGAAAGAGCGCGTCCAGACAGTTTTTCTCAACGGCAGGGCCCTGGACGATTTCAACATGGCCCGGGTGGCGGATGGCGCCACGCTGGCACTTTCGGCGGCCATGCCCGGACTGGCCGGAGCCGTGCTGAGGCGAGGTGGTATCTACGCCCCCATGCGCCGGCAGATCTCTCATAACACACCGTCGCCGAACGCCGCTGGCAGCGACGAAATCCTCGTAACCCTCAAACTTTTTAACATGGTCGCTCGCGAACTCGGGCCGGACTTTTTGAAGCAGGGAATTCTGGTCCCCGCTGTTCGTGTGAAGGAATTCGTGGAGCGCCAGGGCCGCTGGGCGTGGGACGGATGCCTATCGGTCAAAGCCGACGGCAGGCCTGCAACGACCGATCAGATCGCTGACCTCATCGCGAACAGCCGATGGATCCGGTTGTCCGTCCAGCCATCCGGTTAACGGATGGCATGCGCCCTCCTCACATCGCCGCTGCCCGCTGAAATCCCTTCTGACAAGCGGGGTGCGGCCGGCATCACCTTTATCTCGTTCTTGAGCTTCTCCTCGCGAATGCGGTTGAACTGAACTTCCAGAGCGACGAAGGCATCCACGACCTCCGGATCGAAATGCGTTCCCCTCAGGCTGGAAATGATTTGCATGGCCTTGGCGTGGGAAAAGGCTTCCTTATAAAATCGCTTGGTCGTCAGCGCATCGTAAACGTCGGCCACCGCTACGATCCGGGCCGCCAGCGGGATAGCCGCGCCGCGAAGCCCCTGCGGATAGCCGGAGCCATCCCACTTTTCGTGGTGGTTATAAGCGATTTCGCGGCCGATATTCAGGAAAGAACGACCTTCGATCTGGGATTGGATGGCGGTGATGGCGTCCCCGCCGAAACGGGTATGGCATTTGATGATCTCGAATTCCTCTTCGGTGAGTTCCCCGGGCTTGAGCAGCACCGCGTCCGGGATCCCCACCTTGCCGATATCGTGCAGAATCGCGGACTGGTAGATGTCCTCGATGTAGGGCGGATCGATCTGGCCGCGGTAGCGGGGAATCTTGGCCATCTCCTCGGCCAGGATCCGGGCATATTCCCGAATCCGCTCCAGATGCGTTCCGGTGCCTTCGTCACGGTATTCGGCCAGCTTGGCCAGCCCTAATATGGTCGCCGCCCGCGCATGCTGCAACTTGCGGGAGGATTCCAGCAATTCCATCTCGAGGCGCTTTTTCTCGGTTCGGTCCCGCAGCATGCCCCGAAACCCCGTCCATTCATTCGCACGGCCATACAACGGCGACGCCGACCCTTCAATATGCAACACCACCGCTTCGCGCTGCAGTTCACAGTCGAAGGCCTTCACCGGCCGGCCGGTTCGGCGGCACTGGGCAAACGTGTCAATGAACGTTCGAGCGCTTGGATCCACCAGGAACTGGTGAATGTTCATATGGACCAGCTCAGCCTTGGACTGGCCCAAAATCCGACTGGTGGAGTCGTTCACGAAGGTAAAACGCCCCTCCGAATCGACCTCGTAATAGCCCTCTTCGATGCTTTCAAGAATGGTCCGATACTTTTCCTCGCTTTCTCTCAAGTCCTGCTCGGCCCGCTTACGGTTGTTGATGGTGAACTGGACGTGGGATCCGAAAATGAGAAACAGGCACAGCACGATGATGCGCATGCCCATGTCCCCGACGTTGGGTCCGAAGAGCTCGCGATAGAAACTGATCTCTTCCGGCGAAAACAAATTGATCAGGGCTTCAAGCCCCCAATAGGCCGCCGCCAGAAAAATAGCGGTCAGCACCATGGAGTCGGCCATGTCCACATGGGTTGAGCGAAACCGCTTAAGTAGTTGCATGCATTCCTCCGGTCGAAAAATTGACCTATGAGGCGAACCTTGGTAAACTTATCATCAGGTACTTCGTTTTCAGTCTATCAAATTCCCTGTCTTAAAGGAACCGGGACATGTGGTCGCGAATCAAAACTTACCTCCTCCTGGCGGCCGTCGGAGGGGCGGCGTATTTCCTGTTAAGCCATCATGTCATCTTTTTCGGAGAAGATGCCAATATCATTAAAAACATCTACCTGCTGAAGAAATCCAAACCGGACCTCCATTACACATTTTACAGCCTCCATCAGAAAAAACCCGACGTCGTAATGAAAATCGCGCCGCTGCGTGAGAACGGCATCGGCGACCTGCTGGTTCAACTCGGCCTGTTGTCGGAGCAGGAGAAAAGCCGCCTGGAGAACCTTTACCGCTGACGCGCTGATTGAGTCCCGGCCCGTTCAGCGAATGGGTTGCACTGAAAACCAACGGCGCAGCCGAGGAAACCGCTGCGCCGAGAGGAAAGGTTCGACCACCGCAAGGCAAAGCATCAGGGTTTTGGTGGAGCGAGGGCGTTCAACTCCAGCGTGAGAGGGCGCTCCTCTTCCAAGGCCGCGTCGCAACATATCGGGCCCGGCCGCCGGAAATGATCCTCTCCCGAGGTTGCCGCCAGCCATTTCTCCTGATGTGCCTTGAACACCTGCATGGCAACCGAGTGGGTATCCACCAACGCTTTTTCCAGCACGAGCGTGAGCTTGCCCTTACGCTCCTCGAGATGCATGAGCGGAGCGATGGGGATGCCGATGGGCTCCCACTGCTCAAAATCGTGCTCCAGATTCCGGATGGCGGCCATCTGACCGGTGGAACCGTTGGCCAGCAGGCTGAACACGGTCATGCCCAAATTATAGGTATAGATGCAATCGAATCGGGTGGGATCGTTGCCGCGACCGTCATAGCCGTAAAAGTGCTCCTGCGTCTTGAAGCTGGGAACGGTTTTTTTATAGATCTTTTCGACCGCATCCGGAACCTTGTCATTGGATTCGAGCAGGCCGGCTCTTTCCAGTTCCTGCCGGAGCGTTTTAGCGGAAATGATCGACGGCTTGGTCAAAAAGTATTCGGCGTTGCCGTAGTTGCTGAACATGGCGGGGCCGATCCGGTCCGGATCAAGCCCTGCTTTTTCCAAGGTCTTTTGGAAATAACGCGCGGAGATGCCGAGTTTGTAAACGCCCTTCTCCTTGAGGATATTCAAATAGTCGTGCACCAGTCCCATCAGCACCCTTTCGGTGTGGATCTGGGAGAACTGGAAGTTGCCGTGGCTGTCTCGTTCCGTCAATAACCCTTCCTGGAAAAACTCGGGCAGGTCGTTGAACAGGTCCTCGTCCCGCGTGTTCCAGAGCTTGAAGGACGAGTCCTCACGCGAGCGCTGGGCCAATCGATGCAGATACTCCAGTTTGGTCTCCAGCAGCGGGAAGGCTGAATGAAAATCCCGATCGTGGGTGCGGTTGTAGTCGGCAATAATGGTGTTCAACTTCATGATGAACACCTCGACCTCGTTGATGAATTCCAGCACCCCTTCCGGGATGACGATCACGCCGTAGTTCTTGCCGGCCGACGCCCGCTTGACGATCCCGTCGCAGATCAGACGGGAGAGATGCCGTAGCGTCATCCCGAACGCGGTGTAGTCGGTGGTGTTGTCTCGTCGCGCTTTTTCCAGGCGCTCCTCGTCCACATAGTCTACCAGGTCCTCGCCGATGATGGTGATATTGGGATGGGCCTGCAGCGCGACCTCCAGAGCCAGGTGACTCGCCACGCGCCCCATCACCTTGCAAACGTGATAGTACTTGATATCCGAGCTCGCATCGTTGCAAAGACCGGCAATCGAATTGGCAAAGGCTCGAGCGGCCGTGTGGAACCCGAACGACACGGCACACAATACATGGCCCTGGTCGTCGCGCACCTGAATGTCGCCGTCAATCGTTTTGGGAACCCCAATAACCTGAATCCCGTCCGTGAACATCTCCTGGGCCAGGAAGGCGGCGTTGGTATTGGAATCGTCCCCGCCCACAATGACCAGGGCGTCCAGCCCGAGCTCTCTACACGTTTTCCGTGAAAGTTCGATCTTTTGCTTGGAGTCAATTTTGGCGCGACCGGTTTTGATCATGGTGAACCCACCGAGGTTGCGATAGGCGTCCACCAACTCCCGGGTGATCTCGACGGCCTCGTTCTCAACGACTCCTTCCGGCCCAACCAGGAAACCGAACAGCCGGTTTTCCGGGTTGGCGCGTTTGGCGGCATCAAACAACCCGGCGATCACATTGTGACCGCCCGGAGCCGGGCCACCCGAAAAAACGATGCCGATGTTGCGGCGGCGAGTGTAGCACGCACTCACCTCCTCGCCGACGTTGCTCCGACCCCGGACAATTTGAACGGAGTTACCGATGATGTTGGGCAGCTGACGTTCGGCCTCCTTGTCGACGGTGAATCGGTAATGGTCCGTCGTTTCGAGTATGGTATACATATGGGAGAACACGCTGCAGGTGGGTGGCTGGAAGGCACGTCGTTCGGCCAACTCGCGGTTCACGTCGGCCACCGCTTTTTTCACTATGGGACTATTAAGAATATCCTGCAGACTGGATGTCGTTTGCTCCGCCATACCCCCCCCTTCGGCGTTTACCCAAGTGTTTCCCAAACGAGGGAAACGATCAGACTCAGCATAACGGGATAGCCCCCCTAGTGTCAAGACAAGCTGCGCCGAAGGAATTCAACCTCCGGCCATCACGGATGGCCGGCCGACTTGAAACCCGATCGTCAGAAAGGTATAAGTCAAAAATGCCTTAATACGGAAAGGCCCTGTTGTCCTTCCCGACAGCGGGAATTTCGGTTGAAAGCTGAATATACCATGCACGAAAACACGTTGACGGAACGATGCCCTATCGATGAATCGCCACCCCGGAGCCGGCACGCCGATTCCCCTCCCGTGTCGGTGGAAGGCGGCTCGCCCAGCGGCCTGGTCCGTTTGGGGGGGCTAATCGGCGAGTGGGTCTATCGGTTGGACAGGCCCCATCGCTGTATCGTTCATCGCAACTTGAAATTTGCTTATCCGTCTTGGACCGAAGGGCAGCTTACGGCGACGGCGAAACGGGTATTTCAGAACTTCGGCATGTCGATTCTGGAAGTGCTGCAATTGCTGAACATGTCGCGCAGCGATGTCTTGGCCCGCTGCTCGCTGACCGGCGAAGAGCATATGCTCAATGCCATAGCGGCGAGACGCGGCGTCATTTTAGTGTCCGGCCATCTCGGCAACTGGGAGTTCGGCCTTCAATTCTTGGCATGCCGATTCAATATGCCGATCCATCTGGTGGTGAACCCCGTGTCGCCTCGAGAGCTGAATCGTTGGGTCAACCGTTTAAGAACTCGTTTCGGCAACCGGATCATCGAGAAGAAAAAAGCTTTCCCCGCCATGCGCAAGGCGACCCGCGAAGGCGGCATCGTTGCTCTGATGGTGGACTTGAGCCGTCTAAAGCAAAGTGTGGAAGTGGCTTTTTTCGGCCACCGCGCCCGGGCAAGCCATGCGGCCGCGCTACTCGCCACCCGTTGCGGCGCAACCGTCATGCCGGTGTTTTCCCATCGGAGCGCCGAGGGCCGTATCGCGATTGAGCTAGGCCCCCCACTCATCTTCCAGCGATCACCCAGCCTGAAAGAGGATTTGAAACACAACACGCAAGTGCTGACCGATAAGGTCGAAGCGGCCGTCCGCAAGCACCCGGATCAGTATTTATGGGTGCAGAAGCGTTGGAAGGATTATCACCCGCATCTGTACCCGGGATACCGCCCGCGACGGGAATACCTGGAGGAATGAGCCTTTCTCAGAAGGCACGCCGGAGAAGCCTGAGGGCGATGATCAAGATAATGCCGACCGGCACCAGCGTCGTCACCATGGGCGGGATATTGAGAATCAGCCCGAGATGCCCGAAAATCTGATTGGCCAGATGAAACACCACGCCGGTCAGCATTCCCATAAAAATCCGCTGGCTCGCGTTGCGGGTGCGCGTCGATCCGAAAATGAAGGTGAGCGACAGCAGCACCATGACGCCGGTGGTTATCGGCAAACATACCTTCTGCCAGAACGCCAGCGTATAAGCTTTCGAATTCTGCGCACGTTCATCGAGGCTGCGAATATAACTCCACAAATCCGAAAGCGACAGGCTGTCGGGTGGAAGCTGTAACAACGCCACCTGTCCCGGCGTCAGAAACGAGCTCAAGCGGTACTCATCCAAGAGCCGCACCTCGACGGAATCTCCAGTGAATGTTTTGGCATGGATCCCCTTGAGCAGCCAATCCTGCTGCCCGTCGATGATCGCCTCCTCCGCCCAAATGAACTGCCGGAGGCGGCCCGATTCGTCCAGCTCATAAACCTCGATGTCGGCGGCCTTTTCTCCGGACAGCGTGCGGCCCACATGCACGAACGCGGAGCCGTGCCGAACCCAAAACCCTTCTTTGGACATCATCACGGCCTTGCCATAGATGGCCCGAGACCGCTGGATGCGGGCCATCTGATCGAGAGGCGGGGCGACGAATTCCGCCATGAAGATGGCCGCCAGCATGAGAACGACGCTCGTCCCCAGAACGGAGAAGGCCATGCGCTGCACGGAAATACCGGCCGCCTGCATGGCCGTGAGTTCCTGATGATCGGCCAGCAGGCCCAGAGCCACGATGCTTCCAAGCAGCGCCGCCACCGGCATGAGGTCGACGATGCGTTTGGGAATGGTTAATACGACGAAACCGAACGCATCCGGCATCTGGAAGCCGCCCTTGCCGATATCTTTAACCTGGATGAGAAGCTCCATGAAACTTAAAAGCACCACCAGGACGGACAACACCAGGAAAAACCCCTGCAGGGTATTGCGGCCCAGGTACCGATCGATGATCTTGATGGAATCGTTCATGTCGGACGCCGAAAAAAAACTTCTCCCGTCCGCCACAGCAGCCATACAGCCAACGCCGCCATCAGCAACGGTACCCACCATAATCCCACCCAGGGGGGGACCACCGCTTTTTCCACCCAGGTTTTAGCGATGACAAACAGCTGGTAATAAACGGCGAAGATGATGATGGCCAGCCCGATTTTGGCGTACTTCCCCCGGCGGGGGTTGCTTTTGCTGAGCGGAACACCGGCGAGTGCCAACAGCACGGTGGACAAAGGGGTCGACAGGCGCCACTGCAATTCGGCAATGTCCTCGAGTCGGGAGGATCTCAACAGCTCCTGGCTATCTGCCGCTTTGCGCCGGTAACGCGAACCGGTGGCCGCCTCGGCCGGCAGAGGATACTCGGCCTGTTCAAAACGCGAGACGGTTCCCTGCGATCCTTTCACCGGAAACTCATAGAAGGCGCCTTCGCGAAAGATCAGCTTCCGCTGACCTCTTGCTTCGGCCTCATCCTGAATCATCCGTTGCGCTTGAATCACCTGCCGCTTGTCACCCTCCGCCACACGGATGAAGACCCGGTGGGCACCATTCTGCGAAGTACCGGCTTCTTCGGCAAAGAACATATATTTACCATTCTCGATCTCCAGAAAGTGATCCGCTTCCAACCTTGAGATGTCGAACTCGGCCTGCGCCTGGTCCATCACTTTATAGATTTTCTCATAGGATTCCGGCCGGATATAAAGCGATGCGCAGCCGGCCAGCAGCGCGATCGGAAGGGACAACCAGAAAACCGGCTTCACCACCCCCAGAATCCCCACACCGCAGGCAGACAGCGCCGTCATCTCCGAATCCTTATAGAGGCGACCAAGAGCGATGACGACGGAAAGGTAGAATGTCGTCGGCAATAGGACTTCCAGCGACATGCCAATTCTGAGCAGAATGAGCAGACCCACGGTGCTCGCCGGGAGCGACCCGGCAACGGCTTGGGCCAGATAGGTAATCGCGGAGTAACTGGATAGGATGATCACCAGCACGATGAGGATCGCCGCTGCGGGTTTGAGGATTTCCGTGATAATGTAACGCTGAAGAATCAAAGGCTTCGTCCTGGGTGGCGACTCAAATGCGGCATTCTGCGCGGGCGGCAATGCTCCGGGCGAAATCCCAATCACCGACGGAATCGACGTCCACAGCGGCTTCCGGGAACGGCATGATGACGACCCCGGCCTGCAGCCCCATCCGCCGAGAAATATAACGCACTGCATCTTCGAGCGACAGCCGCCCCAAGAGGTAACGCAAGACCACGAGCCACCCCAACGCTCCTATCATTTTGACCGGTCGCTTGCGCTCGTTCTCAACCCGTCGCCAAAAATCCGCGGCCACATGGCTCTTCGGCGTTAAGAAAGCGAAAAGGTTGCATCCGCAGAAATCGCCGTTCCTAAACCGGGTGCGCGTCCGCCGCATCCCCGGATATTTGGTCATAATCTGGCCATAGGACGCCAGGGCTGCTATGACATCGCAGCCGCTGGCGAGCGCTTCGCGACAGAAATACTCAACCATCTCAGGCTGCAACAGGGCATGATCCGCTGTTGTCACCAGCACTGGCATTCCGCCGGGGATCGACGATAGCGCCGTTAAGACGCTGGTGCTGGGAGTGGAACCCGGCGGCAACCAACTCAGGCGGGGGGAGGCCAGACGTTCCTGGAAAAGCGGCTCCTGTTTGAGGATGTCTGCCGCCGGACCGCAAAGGATGCAGGTTTCTATCGAACCGGATCCGGCCAGGGTGTCGAGCACCCGAAAAACCATGGGGCGGCCTCCGACGGGTGCCAGCGCCTTGCAGGACACCCGGGCTGCCAGCGCCACGGGATCATTCGGAGTTCGGTCGGCTGCGAGAATGACCGCCGTAAACCGTTGAGTGGAAACGTGCGTCATATAGCATCGGATCAAACGGACGCCGGCGGCCGAGGGCCTATCGTCGTCCGGTGGGAAGGTGATAGCCACGGCCATTTGGCAAGACGATTCGATTGACTGTTTCACATCTCGGCCGGATTTTCAAGTTGATGTTGGTTTCATTGAAGAATCTCTTGCATTTCCACGAAACATGAATTATTAGTCTTGCGCATTTTTTTGATTAGCTTTTTTAAGGTTCCGAGGATATAATCAGTGTCTTATTAGGAGCGTGGGCGGTTGTAGGGTTTGACATTGCAGACTAAACACGATAGAGGTATCGAAATTTATCTTGCCGGTTTCGGCTGCGGTGGACCCATGGCTCCGACTGCAGCGTTTCATAGTTGGTGTGTTGCGGTGTGGGCAGATGCTCCGAACGGAATTCGAACCCGCAAGAGGAACTCAAAAGGATAGTGGATTGTTATGGAGGCGACACCGACCGAAAACAAGTTACCTTTGCGATATGGCGATTTCTCCACTTTGGCGGAAGCTTTGGATTACGCTGCACAAGGGGAGACAGGCGCTAATTTCTACAACGGAAAAGGACAACTCGAAGCGGTGTTGCCGTACGCGATCTTGCAGGATGAAGCCCTATGCATCGCCCGGCAGCTGATGGGGCTGAATCTGGAACGCGGATCCCGGGTGGCGCTGGTCGCCGAAACCTATCCTGATTTTCTGCGCTTTTTTTATGCCTGCCAGTACGCTGGCATGGTTCCCGTTCCACTGCCTGCTTCGATCCACCTGGGCGGCCACAAGGCCTATGTGGCCCAGCTCAGACGGCTTTTATTGAACTGCCGCGCTCAGGTAGCGGTGGCCCCCGGAATGTTCATGTCGTTTTTACGCGAAGCCGCCGAGGGGTTGGGACTGGTATTTGTTGGCACTCCTGAGCAATTCACGGACTTCCCCAGATCGGAGGGACCCCTTCAGCCCTCGGGCCCCGACGAGCTGGCCTATCTGCAGTACACATCCGGAAGTACACGCTTCCCACGCGGCGTCATGATCACTCAAAAGACCGTGATGAGCAATCTGGCGAGCATCATTCGTCACGGTGTCAGGGTGCGGCCGGGGGACCGCAGCATGTCCTGGCTGCCTTTCTATCACGACATGGGCTTGGTGGGGTTGGTTCTGTCTCCGATGGCATCCCAGGTGTCGGTCGACTATCTTAAAACTCGTGACTTCGGGATGCGACCTCGTTTGTGGCTCACGCTGATATCGCAGAATCATGCCACGGTTTCCTTCGGACCTCCATTCGGTTACGAGCTCTGCGTGCAGCGATTGCGGGAGGATACCGCTGACCAATTTGATTTGGGCTCCTGGCGGTTGGCCGGCGTCGGCGCGGAGACCATCCGGCCCGAGCCGTTGTCCCGGTTTGCCGATATGCTGGCCCCCAGCGGGTTCAACCCGAATGCGTTCACGGCGTGCTATGGTATGGCTGAATGCTCGCTGGCGGTCAGCTTCTCGCCTCTGGATTGGGGTATTCAACTGGATTTGGTTGACCCCGAGCTTCTGGCTGAAGAGCAGACAGCCACTCCGGCCGCCTCGGATCCCCGGTTGGGAACGACGAAAAGCAAAAGTTTTGTCAAATGCGGATATCCGCTGCCGAGCTTTGAAGTGGAAGTCCGTAATGCCGAGGGAAGGCCAATGCCGGAACGACACGTGGGTACGCTTTATGTCCGCGGCCCCAGCATCATGTCCGGTTACTTTGGCGAGGAAGCTTTGACTGCTGATGTGCTATCCCGGGACGGTTGGCTGAATACGGGCGATCTGGCGTATATCGCCGACGGCAGCGTCGTAATTACCGGCCGTCAAAAGGATTTGATCATCATCAACGGCCGCAATATCTGGCCTCAAGATCTGGAATATATCGCTGAAAGTCAACCGGAGGTGAGAACCGGAGATGCGTCGGCATTCTCCGTAACGGCTCCCGATGGCGAGGACAAAGCGGTCCTAGTAATCGAGTGCCGCGAGTCGCGCCATGCCCAACGCATGGAGCTGGTGACCCGTATTCAGGCTCTGATTCGCCAGGATCTGGGGATCGACTGCTTTATCGAACTGGTTCCCCGCAACACGCTGCCCCGCACGACGTCCGGAAAGCTTTCACGGTCAGGGGCCAAGAATGATTTTCTGCAGCGGGTCGCGGACGGCAAGACGGAGCAACCTGGCACCACCGAAGAGTTCTACCCTCTGAGACGCAAGACCGCCTGAACCCCGCAGCGGGATCGAGCGGTTCAACGGGGCAGGTGGCCGGACGCCGCTTGCCAGACACATTCGGATGCCATTCGCCGGCGATCATCCCGAACCATTATTGCAGGGGTGATCGCCGGTGTGTTATGGAAGTACCATGCCCAGAACGCTGGCTCTCACGGGATCCACCGGCTTCATCGGAGCTGCGCTGCTCAGAAAATTGATCCGCGCAGGTTGGAACGTGCGCGCGCTGCATCGCCAGCCATTTTTGCGGCCCCGTCCCGAAATGGGATGCGGCGCGATCCAGTGGATCCACGGGTGCCTCGAAGATTCCGAAAGCCTGCACCACTTGGTGCAGGGAACGGAAGCGGTGGTGCACTGCGCCGGCGCGATTCGGGGAGCGACCGCCGCCGAGTTCCGACGGGTGAATGTCGAGGGCGTCATGCGGCTGGTGCAGGCCTGCCGGAAGGTGCGCCCCTTTCCGCGCTGGGTGCTGATATCGTCGCTGGCCGCCCGGGAGCCGCATTTATCGGATTACGCTGGCAGCAAGCGCGAGGGCGAAGATGCGTTGCAGTCCGCAGCCAGTGACATGATGAGAACCGTGCTTCGACCACCCGCCGTCTATGGACCGGGGGACCGCGAGACCCTGCCACTGGTGCGGAGCATGCAGTTCGGGGTTTCGCCGGTATTGGGCCGAAGAAATTCGCGCTTTTCGATGCTGTTCGTCGAAGATCTGGCGGACGCGGTGGGTCGCTTGCTGGAGGCAGCGGCACCAAGGGCCGGTGCGACCTTCGAGATTCATGATGGTCGTAACGGCGGCTACACATGGGCCGATCTGATTCAGACCGTTGCGCGGGTTATCCGCAAACCCATTCGACCGTTCAGAATCCCCGACGCAGTCTTGTACGCCGTCGCGCGCGGCAACCTTCTAATGGCGCGCGTATTCGGATACGCGCCCATGCTGACACCCGGAAAAGTCCGGGAACTGACTCACCCCGATTGGGTTTGTAATGATACGGAATTGCGCCGTGCCACCGGCTGGTCGCCCCGCTTTCTTCTGGAAGCCGGAATGCGGCAGACGCTCCAGCAGCTTCGCCATGGCCGATGGGCTGCCGAGTGATCGCCTCCACCACACTACACAACCGAGGATAAGCGCATGCCCACCTATAAAGATCTATTGCCGATCGTAACCAGCCTTATCCAATCGCTGGCTCCTGCGGGCCGCAAGGTCGGTGAGGATACCGATCTGGTCGCGGACCTCGAATTTGACTCGCTCAAGGTCATGAGCCTCATCGAACAGGTGGAAGACCGATTTGACGTCTCGGTTCCGCTGAACATTCTGCCGGACATCCGCACGGTTCGAGATTTCACGGTTCGGCTTCAGGCAATTCTGGGAGAAAATTAGATATGGCCATTTTTGATAAATTCCAGCAGCTGGCGGCCACCCGCCAGTCCATGGCCAAAAGCGGTATCCGGTCCATCCACGTGGTCATGGATCGGGTGGTTTCAGCCACCGAGGCCATCGTGAACGGACAGCCGCTGATCCTGGCCGGCACCAACAACTATTTGGGACTCACGTTTCATCCGGATTGTATCGAAGCCGCCTGTGACGCGACGCGTACCCTTGGAACCGGTACGACCGGGTCCCGGGTCGCCAACGGCAGCTATTCCGCTCATGTGCAGCTTGAAACCCAGTTGGCCGAGTATTTCAGCCGCCGCGGGGTGATCGTCTTTTCGACGGGATATGTCGCCAACCTCGGCATGCTGTCCACGCTGGCCGGTCCCGGTGACGTCTTTGTGATCGACGCCGACTGCCATGCCAGCATTTATGACGGCTGCCGACTGAGCGGCGCCGAAATCATCCGGTTCCGCCACAACGACCCTGCAGATCTCGACAAACGCCTGCGGCGCCTGGGCGCGCGCATCGAAAATACACTGATCGTGGTGGAAGGCATCTACAGCATGTTCGGCGACCGCGCACCGCTGGCCGACATCGTGGCAGTCAAACGCCGGTATCCCGGAGCCTTTCTCGTGGTCGATGAGGCGCATTCGCTCGGCGTATTGGGTTCACACGGCCGGGGCATGGCGGAAGAAGCCGGGGTCGAAGCGGACGTGGACTTCGTGATCGGAACCTTCAGCAAGAGCCTGGGAGCCATCGGCGGCTACTGCGCCAGCGACCACCCCGAGCTTGATCTCATCCGTTACGCCAACCGGCCCTACGTTTTCACGGCGTCCTCGTCGCCCGCCATCATCGCCTCCACACGCGCCGCGCTGGGAATCTTGAGCGCCCACCCGGAACTGCGGCGGCGGCTGTGGGAGAATGCCCGTCGCCTGTATGCCCGTCTGCAGGAACTCGGCTATCATCTGGGCCCCGAGCCGAGCCCCATCATCGCCGTGCGTTTCGCCCGGCGCGAACAAGCCTATTCTCTCTGGACCGCCCTCATCGAGCGGGGCGTGTATGTCAACTTGGTGGTGCCGCCGGCGACCCCAGACGGCAGTTCGCTATTACGCTGCAGCGTCAGCGCTGGCCACACGCCCGAACAAATCGCTGCGATCGGCGCGGCCTTTGCCGATTTGAAAACCTCTTGCCGAGCCGTGTTCGATTAAAACATCGGCCCGTGCCGGTATGACCCGGTCAGGAATGTTTAAGTGGTATGAAACTTTTTTTTACACTGGCCCGGAAATACCCCTGGCAGACGATTCTGACGCTGACCGCCATCCTGTTCTCCGGCATCTCGGAGGGCTTCGGCATTTCCGCCCTGCTGCCCATTCTCAACACCATTTTCAACCAAAATACCCAGGCCTCCGGTGCCGACGGCCGTGCACCGGAATGGAGCACGCGGCTGGACCAGATCGTTCAGCAGGCGCTCTCCGTCGTAGGCATCCAACCCACCATGGCCGTGCTGCTCGGATTGTTTATCGGCTGCATCGTTCTGAAGTGCATCCTTGTGTATCTGGCCAATAAACAGATCGGTTTTACGGTGGTGCTGATCGCCACCGACATGCGCCTGACATTGCTCAAGTGTTTGTTCGGCTCCAGTTGGGAGTACTTCATCCGCCAGCCGATCGGTCACCTCACCAATGGCGTTGCCACGGAAGCGCACCGGGCCTCTACGGCGTTCAACTTCGGGGCCAAGCTGGCCTCGATGGCCATTGAGGCGTCGATTTATTCAGCCCTGGCGTTCGTCATTTCCTGGAAGGCGACCGTGATGTCTTTGGGCGCGGGCGTTTTTATTTTGGTGGTGCTGCGGCGATTGGTAAAGAAAAACCGCCGCGCCGGCGCCAAACAGACCGAACACACGCAGTCCCTGATTGCTCAAATGACGGATATCCTGACCTCCATCAAGCCGCTGAAGGCCATGGCACGCGAGCGGCAGTCCGATGCGGTGCTGACCGATACCACTCGTCGGTTGAACCGGGCGCTCCAGAAACAAGTGCTCAGCAAGGCCGCCCTGGGCTCACTGCAGGAGCCCATTCTCACCGTTTTTCTCGTACTGTTGCTCTATGTGGCGCTGGTTTATTGGAACCAATCGCTGACCGCCATGATCGCTATGGTTTTTTTTATCGGAAAAATTTTAAAGCAAATTGAAAAAATACAAAAAGAGTACGTAAACTTGGCGGAGTATGAAAGCGCCTATTGGTCGCTGGTTGAAAAAATTGACAAGGCCCGAGAAGCGCGTGAGGTGCTGGCCGGAGATCGCCATCCGTCATTCAACCGCGCGATCCGAATGGATTCCGTGAGTTTTTCCTACGACACGCGCGAGGTGCTGAAAGACGTATCCCTCGAAATTCCCGCCGGATCGTTTGTCACCCTGATCGGCCCGTCCGGTTCGGGGAAGACCACCGTTGCCGACCTGCTGATAGGGTTGCTTCGGCCGCAGAAGGGTGATATTTGGCTTGATGGAGTCCCCTTGGTCCAAATTGACATCCGCCGCTGGCGTGCCATGATCGGTTACGTGCCGCAGGAAAACCTGCTCATGCACGACACGATTTTGAAAAACATCACGCTGGGAGATGAAGCCATCGGCGAGATCGAAGTGGAAAAGGCTCTGCGGGCGGCCGGCGCCTGGGACTTTGTCCAGGATACGGCAAGGGGGATCCACACAATCGTGGGAGAACGCGGGAGCGTGCTGTCGGGCGGGCAGCGACAGCGAATCGCCATCGCGAGAGCCCTGGTGACGCACCCGCATCTGCTGATTCTCGATGAGGCCACGACCGCCCTGGACCCCAAAACCGAAGGGGAAATCTGTGCCACGCTGGCGTCGTTGAAGGGCGGCATCACCATTCTGGCCATATCGCATCAGTCGGCGTTGCTGGAAAATGCCGATCTGGCCTACCGGGTGCAAGGGGGAACGGTGCAGTTGGCCAAGGGCTCTTCACGGATGCCGGCTTCCTGCGGCGTGATCGCATAGGCCTGCGAGGCCGTCCGCATCATCGTGCCGTGAGGCGAGGCATCGACGGGCGGGCATCTATCTTCCATAAAAAACGATTCGATTGAATACGTTATCAGAGGGAGGGAAAGTTCCCATGCGTAAATTAGTCATTAATGGCCAGGGGATTGATGATACGACGGATTGTTACACGATTGCGGAAATTGGCCACAATCATCAGGGCAAGTTGAAGACCTGCATGGAGATGTTCAAGGTGGCGCGGGAGTGTGGGGCGGATGCGGTGAAGCTGCAGAAGCGGGACCTGCAGAAGCGGGACAACCGGAATTTGTATACGAAGGCGGGCTACGAGAAGCCCTATGACAACGAGAACAGTTACGGGGCGACGTATGGGGAGCACCGGGAGGCGTTGGAGTTTGGGGAGCGCGAGTACCGGGAGCTGAAGGCGTATGCGCGGGAGATTGGGGTGACGCTGTTTGCGACGGCCTTCGATTTTGGCAGTGTGGATTTTCTGGCGAAGCTGGAGATGCCGGCCTTCAAGGTGGCTTCGGGGGATTTGAAGAACATTCCGTTATTGCGGTACATGGCGCAGGTGGGCCAGCCGATCATCTTGAGCACGGGCGGGGGGTCGATGGAGGATGTGAATCGGGCCTATGATGCGATCATGCCGATCAATCCGCAGCTGTGTTTGCTGCAGTGTACGGCGGGGTATCCGGCGGCCTTCGAAGAGTTGAATTTGAATGTAATCACGACGTTTCGGGAGCGGTTTCCGCAGACGGTGGTGGGGTTATCCTCGCACGACAATGGGATTGCGATGGCGGTGGCGGCCTACATGTTGGGGGCGCGGGTGGTGGAGAAGCACTTTACGTTGAACCATACCTGGAAGGGGACCGACCATGCGTTTTCGTTGGAGCCGATCGGGTTTCAGAAGATGGTGCGGGATCTGAGGCGGGTGCGGGTGGCGATGGGCGATGGGGTGAAGCGGGTGTACGAGAGTGAGGTGACCCCGATGGTGAAAATGGGCAAGCAGCTGGTGGCGGCGCGGGATCTGCCGGCCGGGCATGCGATTCGGCGCGAGGACCTTGCGATCAAGAGTCCGGGCGGGGGGTTGCAGCCCTATGAGATCGACAAGGTGATCGGCCGCACGACGCGCGCGGCCCTCAAGGCCGATGAGGCGATCACGTTCGAGGTGCTGAACGGCGCCGAAACCTGGAAAAAGGTCGCCTGATGAATTGGGGCCAATCTGGATGGAATCCCTCCTGGACGCGGGTGCATCCGTGCTGGCCCTGGATCGGCCGGATTTGCCCGTCGGCGAGGAATTCCAGCAGCTGGCATCGCGATTCGGTTCCCAGCGCCTGGCGCTGGCCTCAGCCGATGTCTGCCGCCGAGCCGAGCTTGAAGCCGCCCTCCAGCAATGCGTACAGAAATTCGGCCCCCCGACGATCCTCGTCAACAACGCCGGGATCGATGCGCCGCCGACGACCGGCGGCAAGGGATACCGCCTGGAGGAGATCCCATTGGAGACCAACCTCCGCATCTTGGAGGTGAACACGGCCGGCCTGTTTCTGGTCACTCAGGTATTCGGCGGCGCGATGCTTCGCACCGGTCGCGGCGCGATCATCAACATCGGCTCCCTGTACGCCAGCGTCTCGCCGGATGCCCGATTCTACGACCACATCCCGAGCGATCCGCCGTTTCTCAAACCGCCGGCCTATGGGGCCTCAAAGGCAGCCGTTCTCAATCTGACCAAGTATTTATCCGCTCACCTGGCACCGCACGGTGTGAGAGTTAATGCCCTTTCGCCGGGAGGCGTGCTGGGGGGGCAGGACCCGGAGTTCAAGCGAAAATTCTGTGAGCGGGTCCCGCTGGGACGTATGGCAACGGCCGACGACCTGCGTGGCCCCTTGCTGTTTCTCGCCTCCCGGGCATCTGCCTACGTGACGGGCATCAACCTCATGGTCGATGGCGGGTTCACGGTCTGGTAAAGAATTCCAAGCATCCCGAAAAAGATGGGATGCTTGGAATTCTTATTCTTCGATTAGGTGCGACCCGTTCCATATGTTTCGCTATGAACCAATTTGAATTTCCTCATACCATTCCGAACTGGATCGATGGATGTGAGTCCGGATCATCGGCCAGCGAGACGTTTGCGAAATTCTCCCCCGTCACTGGTAAAGAAATTTGCCGGGTAGCACGCTCGCGTACCGCCGACGTCGGCCGTGCGGTGCGTTCGGCAGCGAACGCTTTTTCGATCTGGTCAGCGCAGACGCCCGTCGCTCGCGGTGACGTGCTGATGGCCATCGCCCGAACCATGCGCTGCCGCCAGGAGCGCTTGGCCGCCGTGGTCGCCGCGGAAACCGGCATGTCGTTCAAGGCCGCGGCCGCGGAAACCGCAGGCGCCATTGCCCTGGGGGAATTCATGGCCGGGGAAGGCCGCCGCCTCTATGGCCGCACCACCACCAGCGCCGTTCCGAACAAGTGGGCCATGACCGTGCGCGAACCCCTGGGAGTCGCTGGCCTCATCATTGCCGCCAACACACCCATCGCCAATGTGGCCTGGAAAGTCTTTCCGGCGCTGGTTTGCGGCAACACGACTGTCCTTAAAGCCGCCGAGGACACGCCGGCAACCGCGTGGTTTTTCGGCCAGCTTGCCCACGAAGCCGGTCTGCCTCCGGGAGTACTGAACATTGTCCAGGGATTGGGAGAGGAAGCGGGAGCACCACTGGTGACGGACCCGCGCGTCGCCGTTGTAAGCTTTACGGGGTCGACGGCGGTCGGCCGCGAGATCGCCCGCGTGGCCGGATCGCGGTTGGCCCGATGCTCTCTGGAACTGGGCGGAAAAAATCCGCTGGTCGTCTGCGACGACGCGGACCTTGAAATAGCCGCCCAGTGGGCGGTGCTCTCGGCTTTCAGCAACGCCGGCCAACGCTGTGCCGCCGGCAGCCGAGTCATCGTTTTCGATTCGATCTACGAGGCGTTCCGAGATTTGCTGGTGGCGCGCACCCGGCGCCTGACCGTCGGGCCGGGGGACGAACACGATTTCGGGCCGGTGATCAATGCGCAACAACTCGAAGCCATGCTGACGGCGTTGGAGCGAGCGCGAACCGCCGGAGCCGTGATTCGGACCGGCGGCTTCCGCCTGGACGACTCGGCCCATGCCGGCGGCTTCTATCTCGCACCGACGTGGGTTGAAAACGCCGCTCCCGATGCCGAAATTTCCACCACGGAAATCTTCGGCCCGGTGGCCTGTCTTTATCGGGTCAACGACTTTGCGGAAGCCTTGGAACTCGCCAACCGTTCGCCCTATGGGCTGACGGCCTGCATTCATACGCGCAGCATCCATCGCGCGATCGAGTTCACCCGGCGCGTGCAAGCCGGTGCCGCAGTCGTCAACGCCGGCACCTACGGCAGCGAACCCCACATGCCCTTCGGCGGCGTCAAACAGTCCGGAAACGGAACACGCGAACCCGGCACCGAGGCACTGGACGTCTACTCGAACCTGAAAAACATCATCATGGCATTTGATCCGAACCTGACGTGAAGGCGGAGGTCGGAATGCGGAAGGTGGAAGAAAAAGACCGTTCTCTCTTTCCGCCTTCCCCCTTCCGCCTTCCCAATTCCGAAGGAATACGAGAAGACTGAAAAAACATGAACCCTGCAGACCTGAAGCCATCCGACGGCCCTTCCGTCGTCGCGCTCATCCCCGCCCGCTCCGGCTCCAAGCGCGTGCCGGACAAAAACATCCGGCCCCTGGCCGGGCACCCGGTGATCGCCTATTCCATTTCGGCCGCCGTCCAGAGCGGCATCTTTGCGGCCGTGATCGTATCGACGGATTCGGAGCGATATGCGGAAGTTGCCCGTTACTATGGAGCGGAGGTGCCGTTTCTGCGCCCGGGCGAGTTCTCCGGCGACACCTCGCCCGACATCGAATGGGTGGAATACAC
>JALOPB010000240.1 GCA_025454115.1 Desulfobacterales bacterium
TGGCGGCACGGCTTCAAAGCCCTGATGATCACCGACACCGCTTTCTTCCGCAACGAAAACTACCACCGTGAAACCGACACGATCGACACCCTCAATTTCCAAGTCATGGCCGATGTGGTTGCGTCTCTTTATGCCGCGTTGGTGGAGCTATGAGGCAAAATGGACGGAGAGGGATGAAAAATCCTAGATTTGCACGTAATTCGGTGGGTACACCAAATTTAATTTAGAGCCTTTTATCGGTAGCTCGCTGATTGATCATCATTTCTTCTTGCCTTGCTTTCCGCTGTTTGGAATAATTAATTGCGATTTCGTTTGGTTGTTGGATGCCGATGGCCGGTCATCTGTAAAATAATACAGACAATCGTCTTGCACTACATGTTCGGCTGAGAGGAGATAATAAATGGCAATAACTGCTGACTACAGTGGACAGACATGCGTAGCATTCACTGATCTTGCTGGATTCAAAGCAATGATGGCGAATGAAAATCGGCTAATGCGTGCTATGGACGCTCTACTCATCTGGCTATCGAGTTCTTAGAGATAACGAAAGACACCCTGTTGTCGAGGGAATTTTTATCTCTGACTGTGGTGTCCTGTTTTCCCGGAAGACACATGAAAGTGATCTCGATGCCTTGGATTCATTATTACAAGTTCTGGCTGTAATACACCGAGATGTGTTCGAATCAGCCTTCTCACTAACAACTTCCATCGCATTTGGTGATTTTACTTACCGAGGAAAAGTCGAATTTGAAGGGCTAGAGAAGAATGCAATTCATGGCCATGCATATTTATCCGCTTTCAAGGACAATGAAAGTCAGACTCGGAAGCTTTATCCAAACGAGTGTAGGATACTGAAGGCAGGACTTCCTCCTGCAATATCAATGGATCAAATGCAAACACTTGATGTTGCCAGAGGACGAATCCGTGATGAAGATAAACACTTCTATTTTGAGTGGATGAAAAGGCAATAAAAAGCCGAACCATGGCATTCACCGGACGGCTAAAGCCGCCGGTGATGCTTCACGTTAGACTATGCATGGTGGTCGCAATTTGCGACCACGTAGGAAGATCGAAGAAGATCGAATAGGAATAAAAAATGACCGGAGATAAATCGATTGTTCCTGTAGGCAAAATTGAAAATCGGATTCTTCTAATAAGGAGTGAAAAGGTTATCATTGATGCGGACTTGGCCGAATTCTACGCTGTGCCAACGAAACGGCTCAACGAGCAGGTGAAACGGAATGCCAACCGGTTTCCCGGTGATTTCATGTTTAAGCTTACTAAAGATGAGAAAGCAGAGGTGGTCGCAAATTGCGACCACCTTGAAAAAATTAAGTATTCCAAAACATTACCATTTGTTTTTACCGAGCATGGCGCTGTTATGGCCGCCAGCGTGCTAAACACACCAAGGGCCATTGAGGTTAGCGTCTTTATTGTTCGTGCCTTTATTAGCTTACGGCGCTTTATTTCAAATCAAAAAGAACTTCAGCAGAAATTATCGGAAATTGAGAAAAGATTGACTGACCATGACGAACAGATAGTTGAATTGGTGAATCTGATCAAACAATTGCTGAACCCCGAACTTCCGCCAAAGAAAAGAAGGATCGGATTCTAACCAAATTCAATCTAGCGGATCGGCCTAAAAGCCGGCCTCCCGCTGATTTCCTCGTTCGGACACTATGGCGGCATCAACGGGCATGGGGACGCCGATGCAATAATGCATATTATGTCGGTTTGGCGTATGCTTATAGACCGAATCACGCCGAGGGAATCTCGAATCGACGCTCCGGACGCGTTGCATCATGTTGTCTGGCGGGGGAGCGAGAGGCGGCCGATATTTGGCGATGATTTTGACAGAGACCGTTTTGTTTAGAGGCTTGGCCAATATAGGGCCGCTTGTTCGATGCAGGCGTGGTGGCGGATCTGCAATCTTTTGATCGATATCCCTTAAAAATGCCTCAATGCAATGGCGGCCCTGCGTTGAATGAAGCCCCGGCTTCAGAAAAACGGCTGGACGGAGAGAAAATCAGCGCAGCCGGTATAGACCGTCCAGGGAATGGCAGCGCAGGTCCGGCGGGCCGGTGTCCATCTTCGGCGGATTCTTGCCCAGAAAACGGCCGATGGTAGCGTTGCGCGGGTTGGGATAGGCGGGAACTTTTCGGTCCAGCTCAGCGGTCAGCTGTTTGAACGAGTGCACCGGCCCCCACTTGCATTCACCCAGGTCCGTCCAGTTGTCGTCCCGCAGGCCGACCACATCGATCTGAACTTCCTTATCCCAATATTCGCCCACCGTGAATGCGGCGTTGACGCCCTCTTGTTCGTAAAGCCGCGGCAGTGCTTCGCGGCACAGGTTCTCGAAGCAGTGTCCAAAAAAGGAATCCAGCTGCGGGCGGACGATTTCTCGCATGGTCCGCTGGGGCCCCATCTGCTGAATGAAACTGAGGTTGGGAAATACAAATTTGAACCAGAACCGCAGCAGGGGATCAATCAGCACGAAACGCACGTGGCGTGCGACCGGTTTGCCGCCGGTCAGGGGGTATCTGCGCGCCACATACCCGAGCCCGGCCAGCTGCTGCAGATAATAGTGAAGGCTTCTTTCGGGAATCCCGGTGTGGGAGGCGATTTTGGTGTTGGTCGAAAACCCCTGGGCGATCGCCATTAGAATAGCGTGGTAATTCTGAATGTCCCGCAACTCCTCGCGCAGGAGAAATTCGGGTTCGCGGTACAGCGGGGAAAATTCATTCAGCAGATTGTCTTCAATGTTTTTTTCGACCGAATGTGCCGGATTGAAGAAGTTGAGATACAAGGGAATGCCGCCGCAAATGAAATACGCCATGGCCTTGCTGGGCAGCGACCAGCGTTGATGAAATTCGGCGGCTTCGGTGTAAGGAAACGGCCGCAAAAGAATTTGGGCCGTGCGGCGGCCGAACAGGGGACTTTTACGGCCCAAGACAGCCCGTTCCATAAATCCGATGAAGGAGCCGCATAAAATGATCATTATGTTGGCGGAGTTCTTCCACCGCCGGTCCCAATACTCCTGCAAAGCGGACAACAGCTCGGGGCAGACCTCGGCCGTCCACTGAAATTCGTCGAATACCAGGACAAATTTTTTATCTTTGGGAAAACACCCCGTTAACGCATCGAATACATTCGACCAATTCTCGGCCGCCAGCGAACCCAACAACGGCTCCTGCAGTACGCGCGCCGCCTCTTGAAGAAATTCGCGAATTTGAAGTTGCGCCGGGGCTTTTTTCCCGAGGTAGTAAAGGCCCAATTTATCCTTTAAAAACCTGAGGATAAGTTCGCTTTTGCCCACCCGCCGCCGGCCATAGATCGGGATCAAAGCGGATTGCTGGACCTGATAGGCCGATTCGAGAACCGCCAATTCATTTTTCCGGCCGATAAACATCTGCACGTTCTTAGATGAGGGTGATTGGAAGTCATCCTAAAAAACAAGTTCGAACTTGTCAAGTTGCGATTAGGCAAGTCAAGACTTGACAAGTTGTGACTTGAGCTCGATGGCCACAGCCGGGCAGGCGCTGACGCACAACCCGCAGCCGTAGCAGCGATCGAGGTGCTCGTGCAGCGAGCCCTCGACGATCTTGCGGGCGTCGAAGGGGCAGCGGCCGACGCATTCGCCGCAGCCCGTACAACGCGCGGGGTCGGTTGCGGCCTTATAGTCCGCGCGCGCTACGAGCCGGCTTTGCCGGTAGCGCAGCAGGAGCTGGAGGTCGTGGCAGCAGCAGGGACAGCAACTGCAAAGCGCATAAAGGGTGTGGTTCGGCCGGTAGAGGCTCAAGTGCACCAGACCGTTCTCGTCCGCCTGCCTCAGTACGGCGGCAGCTTCCTCCAGCCCGATGGGTCGGGCCTGCCCCTTGTCGATGAACAGCTGCGCGAACTCGTCGAGCAGGAGGCAGACCGAGACCGGCTTGTCGCAGCGCTGGTAGTGGGTGCGGCAGACGCAGTCCGTGAGAGCGATCAAACCGGCGTCCGCGATGATCCGGCTCACCTGCATGGTCGGAAGGACCCACTGCCGATCCGGCAGGGATTTTCCGACCGGGATCACCCGCGATGAATATGCGATCCGGCCCTCATCCAGCCATTCCGTGTACATGCCGCAGCGCTCAGCCAGCCATTCGTCCATTGCCGGAAGATCCGTTCGCATGGATGGGCTCCGTCACCAGGGTTTGATCAGAATCCGGTTGCCGGCCTTCTCGCCACGGACTTTCTCCAGATGCCGCAGAACCGCGAATTCCCTTTCGAGCTGTTTCAGGTCCAGGCGCCCCTCCAGCTTCTGCAGCAGCTCCGAGCGCTCGATGCCCTGGGTTTCGCGGACGATCGCCAGGATTTCGGATTGAATCGGGGTCAGGGTCGCGCTGCCGCCGATCTGTTTTTCGAAGTTGGTGGCGCTGTAAACCGCCCAGGGATCGCAGACCCGCGTGGGCGAAAGGCTGTCCATGTAGCAATCCTCGCAAAGCGTCCGTCCGCAATGCTCCTTCTCATCTCCCGGATGGATGTCCGTGCCGCATCCGTCGCATTTCATCTCGATGTCCTCCCATGTAAGGTGCGCCGAGAGTAGAACCCCACCGGGGCGAGCTCCTTCGACCGGTCATAGCCTGCTTCGACCAGGGAAAACCGGATCTCGGTGCACAGGTCGCACTTGTTGATGTAGCCGGCCCGCTGCGGCCGGAAGCCGTATTCCCGTGCGGCGAAATAGAACAGCCCGCGGATTCCTTTTGCACCGAGGATGGTCAGCAACGGGTATTTGTCTGGGCTGAGGCCATTTCCTAAATCGTCCCGGGCGACCGCCAGGCCGGAGCACAAGCCCGGGATATAGTTGCCGAAAAGGTCGAGGTGGAAATGGCTCGTGTCGGTGAGTTCCCGGCCGCAGCTCGTCGTATTCTCCCGCAGGATGTGCTCCAGCGTCTTGGTGCGCAGCAGAGGCCGGAAGGTTTCGAGCGCCCGGCCGCCCATGTGGATCCAGTATCGGTCGAGAATCCGGTGCACGTAGTCTTTGCCGCAGCGCACTTCAAATTCCGACAGCGCGTGCGGGCGGGAAGCGTCGAATGCGCTGAGATCGGGGATGAATTCCGCGACCCAGGGAAAGATCCGCAGCCCGGCCCTGCGGGCTGCGTCCATGACCCCCTGAGTCCTGGCAAAGGGGATGTGCTCGTTGTGAAAGGGGCTGATGGAAACAAGCAGCGTGTGGAGTCCCTTCGGTCGCAAGCCTGATAGAAGCTTCTCAGCCGATTCCGAGTCCTTGAACCATGAGGAATTGGTTTCGACATAGTCGATCGAGACCCCCGACCGCCGGGCGGCATCGAGCACGGACCCCAGCTCTTCCGGCCGCAGCATAGGCTCTCCGCCGCCGATGTGGACCGCCGAGCAGCCGAGCGCTTTCACCGCCCGGAAGTTCTCTTCCGCCACTTCAACGCTGATATAGCGCTTCTCCCAGTGCGGCCCGCAGTTATACAGACAGTGCCGGCAGGCGGACGTGCAGAAATAATTCGTTATAACGCCGCCCGACGCGAGCCGCCCGATTTTAAGCTCGGAAAGCCCCATGGCAAGATCTTGCCCCTTATCCTTTCACCTGACCTCTCGATCAACCGAAGCCTCCAAACCCGGCCGGTCGGGTCGGGGACAAGGTATTCCACTCAGGGGCCGTCAGGCAACTGAAAAATGAGAAGGGATTCAGGCAAATTTTTACCACGACTCAGTGTAACCCGCCGACATTAGTTGCAGGTGCTGAAGGGTTTGACATTGAGTGACAATAGTGTACATAATTAGAACACAATTGGAGGTAAACCATGAGGTTCATCAGTGTGCGCGATCTACGAAGCAAATCGGCTGAGGTCTGGAAGGATCTCCCCACGGAACGAGAGGTGGTTGTAACAAGTAATGGCCGCCCCGTTGCCATATTATCGGCCGTCAACGAATCCAATCTTGAAGAATCCCTGTCCGCTATCCGTCAAGCCCGTGCAACTGAGGCTGTAACGAGCCTACAACGCCGGTCGGTCGAGCGGGGCAAAGATGCCATCACCATGGGGGAGATTGACGCCGAGATAAAGGCGATACGGCAAAGGCGTGAACGGTGAAAATCGTCCTTGACACGAACGTCCTCGTGGCAGGGCTCTTATCACCCTTCGGTCCGTGCGGCGATATCTTGCGTATGGTGGCTTCCGGCAACCTGACGCTGTGCGTTGATGCCCGTGTATTGTCCGAATACCGGGAAGTCCTGGAAAGGCCCAAATTCGGCTTTGACCATGACAGAATCGCCGCCATCATAGACTACATTGAGCATCATGGCCGGGTAGTGGCGTCTACCCCTCTTTCGCACTCTCTGCCTGATCCCGACGACGAGCCGTTTCTCGAAATCGCTGTTTCGGGTGGAGCAGACTACCTGGTGACCGGCAATGCAGTCCACTTCCCTTCAAAGTTTTGCCAGGGTGTAAGAATCGTTTCGCCGTCGGACTTTTTGGAGCGCGGTGTGAAAAAGCGGGGGAGGCGGTCTTAGCTTCTTTGAAAAAGAAAATGAGGCTGAGCTAACAAACCACTCCAGCGCACAGCATGACTGCTGCCGCTGAGCTTTTCGTTAGACGGTAGACACAGAGGTTCGCTTATGGGAAAGCCAAGTAAACGTCGTGCCCAAGAGGCCGCCGAGCGTCGCAGGGCGAAGCGTAAAGCGGGGCTCTCAAATCTCCTGCGTGCGGGATTTCCTCCGATTCCTCCAGCAGCTCCCATCTATGAGTGTCTCGTGTTGCGAAATCTGTTCGACCACGGGATCGGGCAGGTCGTAATCGCCCGAGAGCTTTCTAGGGGCCAGATCGCCGTCGTGATCTTTCTCCTGGATGTCTACTGCCTCGGCGCAAAGGATGTCATGTTCGGCGTTTTCAGTGCCGCGGAGTACCGCGAGAAAACCCGGTTCACCGCTGACGGCTCATTCGAACCCATGGCAGCGCCGGCAGCGCGAAACCTGGTCGAGGGCGCCGTCGAATACGCCCAACGCTGCGGACTGGCCCCGCACCCCGACTATCGGGTCGCAAACCGAATCTTTGCAGGCATCGATTCGACCTCTCCCGATCGCCCGTTTTCATACGGGCAGGACGGAAAGCCCTTCTATGTCTCAGGACCTTGGGATACGGCATCGTCGCAGCCCTCGAGCGCGCCTGCGGCCCTGACGGTTTCCACTACCTGATCATGCTCGGTAATGGGAACGCGAGGACAGACCAAGAGATCGAGCCGATTGATCCATTAGACTAATGAAGACCTAGCCGCGATCATTTTCCGAATCGGTTGAGTTATTCTTTAAGGGCTTGTGTATGAGGTGTCGCGCCTCGACTATCAGTTAAAATCGAGAGGCCGCACCGATTTTCTTCGAGTCTGAATTGTGAATCGCGGTTGAACGGTTCAATTGTTTGGAGAGGGGCTTCCTGGAGACGGAGAGCCCCTTGTTATTTGGGACGCCGAGCATACCACCAACTGATTCATGCAATTTTGCATTTGGAATGCATAATTGCATGAATCACTGCAGCAGCTCCAGATCGGTTAATGCGCCCTGCTTCCTGAGTGATTTCCTTTTCTGATCGCTCCCGGGGCTACGAGTCTGCCGTTCGGCGAGCTATAAGCCCTCATACAACCAGCCTGGCGGTCATTAAAAAAACCGCTTCCCTTGATTTTATTTGGTGGATATATAGGAAAAGCCTGATTGCCCAACGAGGCCAAACCCGCTACAGAAGGAGATCGATTTCGCGATGTTCGGGAGAAAACGGATATGAGCTGGGTATTGGTCGTCCTCACGGTCCTGGGTCTGGCGGCCGGGGCACCTCTGGCCTACGTGGTCGGGGCCTCCGGGGTGCTGGCGTTCGTGGCGACGGACCAGGTGCGGTATCTGGCCGTCCTGCCCCAGCGCATCTTCTCCCAGATCGACAACTTCTCCCTCATGGCCATGTGCCTTTTCATCACCACCGGAGAAATCATGAACCGCACCGGCGTCACCCGCGCGCTGGTGGACTTCTCTATGAGCCTGGTGGGTCGCTTCCGCGGGGGGTTGGGGTACGTGAACGTGCTCACCAGCGTATTCTTCGCGGGCGTATCGGGCTCCGCAGTGGCCGACGCCGCTGCCCTGAGCAGCACCCTCGTCCCGGGCATGGTCGAAAAAGGATACAAACGCTCCTATGCCGCAGCCATTACGGTGGCAGGCTCCATTATCGGCCCCGTCATTCCGCCCAGCATCATCCTGATCTTCTACGGAGCGCTGATGCAGACATCCATCGGCGGCCTGCTCGCCGCCGGCCTGCTTCCCGGGCTTCTGCTGGGATTGGCTTTGATGATCGGCAACTACATCTTCGCCCGGCGCCACCATCATCCGGGGGGCCGGAACGAAGTCGTACCGCCGTTTTTCCCCACCCTGCTGCGGGCCACGCCGGCCCTGATGCTGCCGGTGATCATTCTGGGAGGCATCGTGATCGGGGTGGTTACGCCCACGGAGGCGGCGGCCCTGGCCGTGAGCGCCTCCATCGCGGCCGGCCTCTTCTATGGGGGCGTCAACCTGTCCATGGTGATCCAAAGCCTCAGCCGGACCGCGATCCTGAGCGGCAGCATCTTTATGATCATGGCGGCGGCGGCGTGCGCCGCGTGGATCGGGGCGCTCCAGGGCTGGCCGGAGAGCCTCGCCTCCCTCGTGCAGCGTTTCGAACTGTCCCGGATGAGTTTTCTGTTCGTGGTCAACTTCGTTTTTTTCCTCGCGGGAACGATCATGGAGCCTCCCATGTGCCTGGCGCTGCTCGTCCCCCTGCTGGGACCGGCGTGCGTGGCCAGCGGCGTCCACCCGATTCATCTGGGGATCGTGCTCTGCCTCAACATGACGCTGGGTCTGGCCACGCCGCCCGTAGGAGGCTCCCTGGCCGTGGTCGCCGCCATCACCGGAGAGGATTACTGGTCCCTTTGCCGCGCCGTGATCCCGTTTCTGGTCGTGGAGGGCATCGTGCTCCTGGTGTTGATCTTTATCCCCGAAATCTCGCTCCTCCTTCCGCGATATTTCGGGCTTGCATGAATTCTCTTTCCAAAAACGTAAAATGCATAGGAGGCTCACTGTTATGAAACGAAAGCGTATGCCGGTCTTCGCGATCCTTTGCGTCGTCTTCATCCTCATCCTGGCGGGGGCATCCCATGCGGCGGTGATCAAGATCGCCCTCGACTCTCCGCCGGATATAGAGAACAGCGGCACCTACGTCTGGGCCAAGGCGTTTGGGGACCACCTGAAGGCCAACGGCCTGGACGCCAAAGAGTTCCCGCGGGATGCCCTGGGAGCGGAAGAAGAAAAGCTGGACCAGGTCAGCCAGGGCCTTCTGGAGGTGAGCATGTCCGACCTGGCCAAGGCCGCCCAGCTCGAGCCCAGCATCTTCGGCTTTCATCTCCCCTACATGTTCGATTCCCAGGAGCACATGGATCGGGTGGTGCAGAAGACCGATCTCTTCAAGAAGGTGAACGACGGCACCACCAAAAAGGGCGTACGGGTGTTCGCCCTCGTTACCACCGGCGCCTTCAGCGGTCTGGCCAACACCAAAAAGCCCGTGAATACGCCGGAGGACCTCAAGGGGCTCCGTATCCGCGCCATGGATAAGAACCAGGTCCAGTACATCGAGGCCTGGGGCGCCAGCACCACCATCGTGCCCTGGGCCGAGATTTACAACGCCCTCCAGACGGGCATCGCCGATGGATACCTCAACTCCGCCGTCGTGCCGGTGCTGTTCAAACACACGGAAGTGATCAAGTACTATTCGGACATCCAGTATGCCGCGGCCCTGCGGATCGCCATCTGCTCCGAGGATTGGTACAAGAAGCTTTCGCCGGCGGACCGGAAGATCGTGGACGAGGCGGTCCAGAAAGCCACCGCCGCCAACCGGGAATGGCAGGTCCAGATCGAGAAAAAAGGCTTGCAGGATCTGGAGAAGGCCGGCGTCAAGGTAACCCGCAACACCCCGGAGCAACGGGCGCTGTTCGCCAAGCCGGCCCGGACCGTCTATGAAAAGGTGGTCGGCCGCGAAGTCGCCGAGGCGTTCGTCAAGGCATCGGACGCCAACCGCTGAGGAGCGCCGGGGTGCGAAGAATCCTTTCTCGGATCAGCCATTATCTGGACATGGGCTGTCGGTGGGCGGCCACCGGATTTTTCGGCGGGCTGCTCATCCTCGTCCTTTTCCAGGTGGTCACCCGTTACATCCTCCGCAACCCGCCGGCATGGACCGAGGAGCTGGCCCGCTACTGCATGGTATGGGGCGGCATGCTCGGCGCCACCGTTGCCTTCAAGGGCGGCGCGGACCCGTGCCTGGTGCAACCGCCGGTCCGGGGGAATCGACTCTGGATTTGCGCAGCCATGTTTCTGAGGGCGGCCGTCACGGTATCGTTTCTGGGGCCGATTCTGTATTACAGCGACACGTTTCTCATGCGGACCTGGCACCGGACCACGGAGGCCCTGGGTATTCCGGCGGTGCTCGTGACCGTGGCGGTGCCTTTTGCCGTAGCCGTCATCCTATTTCATCTGCTCGCCCAGCTGCTGGCGGGACCGCAAGTGGCTGGGAAGCAGCAGGAACAACCCCTGGATACGACAGCCTGAAGATTGCCGAGGCGAAACAGCGCAGCGGATCGTTATTGCTGCTCCGGCAAGTAAGCAGGTTCAACTTGAGCTGGAGTTCGGCGGGGCGGGTTTTCGGCCGCAACGCGCCGCAGCCATCCGTTCAACGAACTAACGCACGGCAGCAAGCCCGCGTCATATAGTTCCGGACAGCCCCGGAGGAGGACCGATGCCCACGTAGCCGCCGGCCGCCTCTGCCTGCGCGCGGTTCCTCTATATGTCTTTGGGGCGTGGCAGGATCGCCTGAAAATTTGGTTGCGGCGCGCTGCGGCCGAAAACCCGCCCCGCCGATGACGGATATGGCCGCAATTGAATATGGTTTATTGTCGAAGTCTAATATCCCGCCGGAGTTTCCGATGATATACCGGGAAGGAAACGCAGCATGAAGATTGCTCGAGCCGAGGCCATTCCGATTCGAATCCCTCTCAAGAAGCCCTTCACCATCGCGTTGGGGACGCTCA
>JALOPB010000474.1 GCA_025454115.1 Desulfobacterales bacterium
CGGCATGAGCCAGTTCGCCGACGGCGGCATCGTCGCCACCAAACCCTATGTTTCCTCCGCCAACTACATCAGCAAGATGAGCGACTACTGCGGTTCCTGTAGGTATGATCCGAAAAAAAAGTACGGCGAGGCGGCCTGCCCTTTCAACGCCTTCTATTGGGATTTCTATGACCGGCATCGCGATAAGCTCGCACCCAATCCGCGCATCGGCATGATGTACCGCACCTGGGACCGCATGGCCGCAGCCGAACGCAAGCGGATTCTGCAGCAGGCGGGCACCTATCGCAGGGACCTCAATGCGTTGTAAGCGTTCGGTGAGTTGAAAAATAGCCAATAAGAAACTATAAAATCAAACATTGCCGCTTGATCCCATAATTTGCCGGAGGGCGTTATTTCTTCCTTGCATCTTGCTAAAGGTTACAATCTCGAACTTTCCGGCAGGCCCTCGCCGGAGCTGGAAGAGCTGCCGGCGCCCCGGCAAGTAGCGGCCGTAGCCGCTCGCCTGCGCTTCGTCAAACCGCGCCTGGCAGTCAAAGTTGGAAACCGGGTCAAGGTGGGTTCCTTGCTGTTTTCCGACAAGAGCCGACCGGAGGTCCAGTTCCGCTCCCCCGGCGGCGGAACCGTCAGCGCGGTTAACTTTGGCCCCCGGCGCCGGTTGCAGGAGGTGGTGATTACGCTGGACGCCGAGGAGGGATCGACCGGCGGCGGCTGATCGACCTCATCATCGGCGGCGGCCTCTGGCCCCTGATCCGCGAGCTGCCTTTCCGTGAAGCGGCCCGGCCGGAAACGACGCCGCCGGAGATTTTCGTTTATCTCGACAACCTCGATCCGTTCCATCCGCTGCCGCAGGTCTACCTCCACGGCCAGGGCGATCTTCTGGCCTTCGGCCTGAGGGTGCTCGAACGGTTGGCCGAAAAGCCGCCCGTGGTCACGGCCTGCCAGGAGAATGCCGAACGTCTTGCGAACCTGAAGGACCGGGTGAACCGCCCATTCACGGGCAACTATCCGGCCCACGACCCCGGCGTCATGCTCTACCGCACCAAGACCTCCGCCGCAGAAAACCACGCCTGGTTCATCGAAGGCCAGGACCTGCTTCTGATCGCCGAGCTTCTGAAATCCGGTCGGTTTCCCACGCGTCGAGTCGTTACCCTCGGAGGACCCGCCGCGACGCAGCCCGGACATTTCCGCACCCGTATCGGCGCCCCTCTGGCGGCGCTCGCCGATGGACGTACCGCCGTCGGCGAGGTCCGGCTGGTGGCAGGCGGCGTGCTGACAGGAAACCCGGCTCCCAGGGACTCGCATCTCGGTCTTTTCGAAAAAGCGCTCGTGCTGCTCCCCGAAGGCAACACCTCCGGAGATTTCCTTGGCTGGACCATGCCCGGCGCACAAACTCCCAGCTATTCCCGGGCCTTTCTATCGTCATTCCGGCGGCGCAGGGAATTTCCGCTGGACTGCAACCGCCACGGCGGACTGCGCGCCTGCATCCAGTGCAACTACTGCACGCAGGTCTGTCCGGTCGACATCCTGCCCCAGCTGACGTACAAGGCCATCCTGGCCGGGGAGGTGGAAGAATCCCTTGACCACGGCCTTTTGGACTGCGTGGACGCAGCGCCACCGCTTCAGCAAGGGCGGCCGCTTCGAGAAATACTATTTTTTATTCGAGAACATCGAGTCGGTCTTCTTTGCTCCGGCCGTCGTGACCGCGGCCGGCCCGCACGTGCGCGACCACCTGGACGTGAAGCGCTTCATGTTCCTGGTCATCGTGGCCCTACTGCCGCATTACGCCTTCGGCATCTTCAACGTCGGCTACCAATCGCACCTCGCCTCCGGCCGGCCGCTTGATTTCTGGCCGATGATCGGGGTCGGGATCCAGGCAGTTGTCCCGATGGTGGTGGTCACTTATGCTGTGGGCTATTTCTGGGAGGCGCTGTTTGCGACCGTCCGCAAGCACGAAATCAGCGAGGGGCTTTTCGTGACCTGCGCCCTTTTTCCGCTCACCCTGCCGCCGACCCAGCCCTTGTGGCAGGTGGCCCTCGGCATATCCTTCGGGGTCGTCATCGGCAAGGAGATCTTCGGCGGCACCGGCCGCAACTTTCTCAACCCGGCCCTGACCGGCCGCGCCTTTCTCTACTTCGCTTACCCGGCCCAGACCTCGGGCGACGCCGTGTGGACCGTGCTGGCGGCCGGCCGCGCCGCTCCGGTGGATGCCTTTACCGGCGCCACGCCCCTGGCGGTCGCCCAAGCCGTCGAGTCGGGCAGCATCGTACAGGCCTGGAGTGAGGCCGGCTACGGCCTGCCGACGCTTTTCTTCGGCCTCTATCCGGATTCGATCGGGGCTTCCTGCACCCTTTTGTGCATCCTCGGGGCGCTCTTTCTGATCACCGTCGGCGTGGCCGACTATCGCATCATCTGCGGCGACATACTGGGCTTTCTGGCGGCGGGAACCCTGCTCAACCTGGTTGCCTCACCCACTGCATCGCCTTATCTTGGTTTGAACCCGTTCTATCATCTGATGCTTGGCGGAGCGGCGTTCGGCATCGCTTACATGACCACGGACCCGGTTTCGGCGCCCGCCCTGACCGGGGCGAGGTGGGTGTACGGGTTCATGATCGGCATGCTTACGGTGGTGATCCGGGTGTTCAACCCCGCCTTCCCGGAAGGCATCGGCATCGTCATCCTGTTCATGAACTGCTTTGCGCCGCTGCTGGATGAGATTCAGCTGAAGGCGCGGTTGAGGAAGCGCATTCCCAATGTCCGGTAGTCTGAGATCCATCGTCTACGCGGCCGCACTCTGCATCGTCTGCAGATCCAGGAAGAGCGGCGGCTGTCCGCCGCGGACATCGAAGCCCTGTATACCCGGCACATTCGGCCGCTGCGGGTCGACCCCCTCGGTCGGATCCTGCCCTCCGCGGAAGGGGCCGGGTCGGCCTTGCCGTTTTACCTCGTCGTTCAGGAGGGAGACCGGCCCGAAGGTTACATCGTCCCCATCGACGCCAAGGGACTGTGGGGGCCGATCAACGCCTATCTCGCCTTCGGCAGCGATGGCGCCACGGTCAAGGGTTTCACGGTCTACCGGCATGCCGAAACCCCCGGCCTGGGCGGTGAGATCGAAAAGAAATGGTTTCGCGACAACTGGGTCGGAAAGAAAATCGTCACCCGCCAGGGGAAATTCGTATCGGTCGGGGTCGCCAAGGGCCGGGTGGAGGAGATGGTGCCCCTGGACAAACGCGAGCACTATGTTGATGGCATCAGCGGCGCCACCCTGACCGGCAAGTACCTTGCGGCCGGCATCCGGGACACCCTGAACCAATACGAACCGGTAGCGGTCAAATTCCGTAAAAACCTCGCTCACGAACTGGAAGGCGCCTTAGCCCCCCGGTGAGCATACAGGAGAGTGAACGCCTTATGAACGGTGTCTTCGCCAAGCCCTGGTCGGCCGTGAAGCGGTCGCATTCCTTCAAGGAAATCGTCAAGGCCCTCTGGAAGGCCAACCCGGTCTCCAAACAGATCCTCGGCATCTGCTCGGCCTTGGCGGTCACGGTCCAGCTGCAGACCGCCATCGTCATGGGGGCCGCTCTGACCCTGGTGGTGGGCTTCTCCAACCTGATCGTATCGATGATGCGCGCGGGCATTCCGCGCAACATCCGCATCATCGTGCAGGTCGCCGTGATCGCGACCCTGGTGATCATCGCCGACGAGTTCCTCAAAGCCTTCATGTACGATGTGAGCAAGCAGCTCTCGGTCTTCGTGGGGTGGGTTTGATCATCACCAACTGCATCGTCCTGGGCCGCACCGAGGCTTACGCCATGAACAACCCGCCGCTGCGATCCTTCGTCGACGGTCTGGCCAATGGCCTGGGATACGCCTCGGTGTTAGTCGGGGTCGCGTTTCTGCGGGAGCTCTTGGGATCCGGCCGGCTGTTCGGACACGCCGTGGTGCCGGAGGTCTTATATCAGGCCGGTTACGTCAACAACGGGCTCCTGGTGCTCGCCCCCGGCGCCTTCATCATGATCGGGCTGTTCGTGTGGCTGGAGCACAGCCTGCTGGAAAAGAAATAGGCGTGGAAAATCTCATCAGCATCGGAATCAATTCGATCTTCACGGGCAACA
>JALOPB010000241.1 GCA_025454115.1 Desulfobacterales bacterium
ACCTCCATGGCGCGGTAGGCGTGGGAGAGATCGTAGAAAGCGGTTTTGACCTCTCTGGCGACCTGGTTGGCAATGTCATCGGCTTCGGCTGCGCCCGCGTCGGCCTCCCGGGCCGCCGCCTCCTCGTTCAGGCCCCGCTTGCCGGGAAACGGAAATTTTTGGGAAATCGCGATTTCCTTCGCGGTCATGTCTTCTTCATCGAACTCGAAGTTGTTGGGCAAATTGACCACCCCGAAGCTTAACATGGGGTCGTCCAGGGCGCCGGCCTGGCTTATTTTTTCCTTGAGGGCGGAGTGCCTTTCGCGGGCGGCTAGTATCTTCGGGTTTGCTTCGATGGCCTCCTGAACCAGACGGTCCACTTGAAGAAGCGGCTCTTGCGCCGAGATGCCGTCGGCGTATGCCGACGAAAGGACGACTGCAAAAATCCACGCCATCCGCCTCATGGTCATCACCTCTCGGGTTGGGGTTGGTCGCGCAGAAACGAGCCGGATCAGGTCAGATTCGAGCCACCGGCATGGATCGGGTCGGGAACCGAAGGAAATCCGTAGGATAGAATCTATGCATTTACCACCGTGGCGTCAACCGGAAGTGAGGGGCGGCTGGATTCGGGGCCCCGGCCTGTCTTAATTGCCGAACGGGGGAATGGAAAGGTAGGCCAGGCGCTTCATTTCGCGGCGGCCGTGGGTCACGGTGTCCAGCACGAAGCCGCAGGTGAGGCTCAGGCTGGCCAGGATCATGAGTCCGGTGGACAGGATCGCCGTAGGAAACCGCGGCACCAGGCCCGTCTCGATGTAGGTCATGAAGACGGGGTATGCCAGGACAACGGCGGTCAGGCCGAGGATGCCGGCGATGATCGAAAAAAACGCCAGGGGCCGCTCTTCTTTGAACAGGCTGAGGATCATCATCAGGATACGGAAGCCGTCGCGATAGGTGCGCAGCTTGCTCGCCGAGCCCGCCGGTCGGGCTTTGTACGGGGTGACGACCTCGGCGATCGGCATGCGCAGCTCCAGGGCATGGACCGACAGCTCGGTTTCGGTCTCGAAGCCCACGGACAGCGCCGGGAAGGATTTTACATAGCGTCGCGAGAAGACGCGATAAACAAATCGTTGCCGAAGCGGTGGCCGCGGCGGAACGCTTCGCCCTCGTAAGTGGTCAGCCGCGAGCCCACGACCATGTCCAGCTGCTCGGTCACGAGCTTTGCGACCATGTCCGACGCGCTGCCGGCATCATAGGTGCCGTCGCCGTCGGCCAGCACGTAGATGTCGGCCTCGACGTCGGCGAACATGCGGCGCACCACGTGCCCCTTGCCCTGGCGGGTTTCACGGCGCACGACCGCCCCGGCCGCCCGGGCGAGCTCGACCGTCCGGTCCCTGGAATTGTTATCATAGACGTAAATCACGGCTTCCGGCAGGGCCTCGCGAAAATCGTGCACCACCGCGGTGATGGCGGCTTCTTCGTTGTAACAGGGCAGGATCACAGCCAGGCGATACGCCTGGGTGGCGGAGGTCGTCATGGGTTTGTCCCTTTCAACGCGGAGGTCAGCGGAGTCACCCGGCACAGGAAAAAGGGGTGCTCCTGCTGGGGTTCCACCCCCGGGGTGAATTGCTGGCAGCTGGAGCGGTCCGGCTGCAGGCCGTAGAACTCAAGCGCGTTGCGTGCATGCCATTCTTCGTAGACTCTGAAGAGGATCAGCAACGAGCCTTTGTGCTCGGCGATGGCCTGCATCATCAGACGGTCGGTTTGATTCAGGGTCGTCGACGGCCCGGTCATGTAGCCCTGGATGCGCAGAAACCGCACCTGCGGCGGAAAGTACGGTATCAGGTAGCCGATGGGATCGTGCCCCGTGACGAGCACGATGGAGTTCCGCTGGGCGGCCAGCGCCGGCAGGTTCGCGTCGAAATAATCCGAGGTCCAGGGCCTCCGGCCCCAATGGCCGGGGGCGGTGGTGACGAGCAGCAAGACCACGGCGGCGAGAGTCGCCCGGACCTGCCGTTGCGGGTTCCGCAGAACGGCTCCGAGGACCAGGTAGATGGTCAAAGGTGCCAGAAACTCGCACACGACCGCGTAGCGGTAGACGGAAAACAGCTTCATCCATAGGACAAAGGAGACCACCATGAAGATGATCAGAAAGCGGGTCATCGCCCGGGCGTCGCGATCGCCGGAAGGGGCCTCGACGATCTCGTTCTTTCCACGCAGCCGCAAAACCGCGCAGGCCGCCAGCGCGAGCAGCAGGACATAGAGCAGGGGAAAGCGCAGGTCGCGGAAGGCGACCTCGCTGACCTGGTTCGGGTCGACGCTGAACCAGAAGGGGAAGAGCAGCCACATCGCTATATGTTGGGGGATGTAACGCTCGTCGCGATAGGAGCCGATGGCCCCCCACGGGGATTTGAAGAACTGGTCAGTGCGGTGCCGGCCAGGACTCCCCATCCGAAGATGAAGGCCAGGGCCGAGCGGCGCAGGAACGGCGCGTTGAGACCGAAAAAGGCCAGGCAGAGCCCGACGCAGTAAACGGCAAAGGGCTGCTTGAGGCCGAGAGCGGATCCGGCCAGCAAACCGGCCGCTACAGCAATCGGCCAGCCGCTGCGGACCGATGCGCAGAGGCGCTGACGGAAGCGTACGATCAGCCACAGGGCCGCGAGCACCGGCAGGCTCAGGATGTTGTCGCCGTAGCTGGTCCCGATCTCGGCGAGATTGATCGCGCCTATCATGCCGACGAGGGTCAGCGCCAGGCAGAGCCAGGCGGTATTCCCGGCTCGCCCGGGAACGACCACCCGCCGGGTGATGCCGTAGATCGGAAAAACGTTCAGACCCGGCAAGAAACCCAGGATGAATCCCACCGCCTTCGGCGGCAGCCACGTGACGGCCAAATAAAAAGGTATGTATATCAGCGGGTTGTAGTAGGTCGCGACGTGCGCCACGGCGACGTCGTGGCCCATGCGGCCGTTCAGGAATGCGAACGGGTTGTAATAATGGTAGTTGCGCAGGTCCCAGGATATATCCTGTCCCAGGTACAGGATGCTCAGCCCGAACATGACCGGCGTCAGGCCAAGCAAAAATCTTATCAAACGCTCACTTTGAGTGGAAGGGTCGGTTGCAGGCATTGACGATTATTTTATAACTATCTGGAAATATTTGTGATAAATAATATGTCACAAATACACCAGGCCCCGCTGCCTGTCAACCGTAAGTTCGCGGACGTCAAACGTGGACTGCGACTGCCGCGGAGATGCTGCCGGCGTTTTGCAAGCTCATCTTCCCGCCGGCGGCTGGCAGATGATCCGGAATTTCGATCGCTGCGCACAGGCTGCAGTCAAGGCAGTAGTTTTTAAATGCAGCTTCGGTCAGGCAACGCCGGTAGTCCGGGCACGCAACCTCTCGATGAGGAGGATTGTCCTCGCGGCTGGCATTCATCTTCAAGAATTGGGGCTTTTTCTCTTTCATGGTTCGACGCTCCGAGTGGGTGTCAACGATCTGAATCATACTATCGGACGCCGGAGCGAAAACCATTAGCCCTTCCTGATGTCCCGGAGAATGCCCGCCCGGGTCGAACCGTCAGCAGATTCCCAAGCGGCATTCTCCTTTTCTGTCGCGGGTGAACAACCCGCACGGGATGCCGAATAGAAACGCCATCCCAGCGGCCAGGCCGAGCAAGATCAGCGCATAGGGTATGAAAAGGTTAACGGCCGAGAAGGCCAGCAACAGGACAACGGCTACCAAAGCACAGACCATCTTCATCCTGAACCCCTTCCGCTCCCCGCAGAGCCGACGATAGAGGGCCGTCGACCGGCGACGCGTTCGCCCCCAAGCGGGGTGAATGATTTCCTCAGCGGTCCAATTCGCTTTCCAGCAGTTCTTGCTCAAGCCCGAGGTGGAGGGACCGCCATATGTTGTTCTCATTGGCGAACGCCTCGATGTTAGCATTGGTCAAGTGGGCTACCATTTCAATATCCTCGGCGGCCAGATCCTCCTTGCCCATCTTCGCATAAAGCGCTGAACGGCTGTAGTAGGCAGCGCCGTACTCCGGGTTAAGCTCGACCGCCTTGTCAAAGTCCGCCAGGGCGGCTTCATGCTCACTCTTGCCCTCCTTCGCCAATCCTCTCATGTGGAATGCCCGGGCATACGCGGGGTCTACCTGGATGCTGCGGTCGAAGTCGGCAATGGCCTCATCCAGATGCCCTGATTTCAGATGAGCTACGCCTCGCGTGATCAAGGCGGCTTTTTGGTGGGGGTTTCGTTCGAGCAGCTTGTCAAGCAGCTCCTGGCTTTTAGAAAAGTTTTGTTTGATAAACTCGGACATAGCGTATGTAAACAGATCGTTCTGATCATCATGAGCCATGGTTTCCTCCAAGGTGCATGTAAGCGGGTGGCTGCTCAGTCGGTTCTGGACTGAGGTCCTGATAGCCGAAGCTAAGTCTATCAGATACATAGTCAACGGGCTTTAACGGCCGGCGCCCTTTCGCCCTTCCCTGCCAGGCTGGTGTCGAATAGGGCCATCATTTCCTTTGAGACAAACAACTTGAAAACAGCGGCGATAAGAGGCAAGAATGTCATAGATTTACCTCGGAAGGCGTTTAGGCGTTCACGGTTAGCGTCGAAAATTCAAAAGGAGGGGTTATGAAGCGAGCTGGTTCGGTGGCGTGGATTGCGGTTCTTTCAGTACTGGTTTTTTTGATTGCTGGGCCTGTTTGGGCGGATTCAAAGAAGATCACGGCTGCCATCGACGAGGCGAGCCAGAGCTGCCGGGGCGTTTCCTACAAGGTTACCGGTGATCTCAAGGTGCCGGAGGATCTAGTAAAGGATGGTATTGCCAAGACCGCCTTCAAGGCCGAGATGGCCGGCAAGGGCCCTGGCCCGACGGTGACCATCATGCTGGAGTACGATGCGCTCGCAAACGGACACGCCTGCGGCCACAATCTGATCGCCACCTCGGGGCTTATGGCAGCGGCGGGATTGGCCAAGGTCATGAAGGACACCCCCGGTCGGGTCTTCGTCATCGGCACGCCGGATGAGGAACGCGGCTCTTTAGGCGGCGGCAAGGTGGCCCTCCTGGAAGGCGGCTATTTCGAAGGCTCGGACGTCGTGTTCATTACGCACGGCTCGGACGCGCGAGCATTTGCGCCAGGACGTGCGCATCCACGGCATCGTCACCAAGGGCGGCGGGCCGGTCAACGTTGTGCCGGAGCTGGCTCAAGCCGAGTTCGCGTGCCGGGCACTGGATACGGTGACCATGGAAAATGCCTATGGCAAGATCGTCAACTGCGCCAAGGCCGGCGAACTGGGCACCGGTGCGACTCTGGAGTTCAAAGAGCCGCGGGTCGCCCTGAAGGCGGCTATTGTTGTGACGCCCCTGCTGGACACCGTCCAGGCCAACTTGAAAACGCTCGGCATCTCTCCTGACCAATTCAAGGAGTTTGATGAGTTGGCGTCTTCCGACCTGGGGATGGTAAGCTACAGCTACCCCACGGTCAACGTCTGGTTCAAGATCGCCCCCGAAGGCACGGCCCTGCACAGCGACGCCTTTAGGGAAGCGGCCAAGTCGGACGAGGGGTGGACGTCCGCTGTTCTCGTCGGCAAGTCGGTCGCACTGTCGGCCTACGAGATGCTGACCAAACCGGAGAAACTCAAGGCCGTCCAGGATCGTTTCAAAGAGGCCAAGGCCAAAGAGGGTAAGTAGCCGTCTTCATGGAGCCGATGCCGTCGCGTACTCAGATTCACCAGATGGCCGCCCGCTGGCTTGCCGACGGCAGCCGTCCGGAGGATCTGCGCATTCACACGGACACCTCCGACTTCTTCGCGCTCGATGCCGGTGACGTCGTGGTGCTGGACGGCCGGCCGTATTTGGTCCGAAACAGCATCCGGGAGGGCCGGTTCGGGCTGGAGGACGAGATCAAGTACTGGGTCAAGCGGGCGATCGACCTGGTGAGCGGCGCGATGCGGATCATCAAGCTCGTTTTCTACGAGCGGTTCGAAGCGACCATCGGCGGCATCACTTTCGAGTGTTTCCGCAGCCCCCGCAAGGAGGCCCGCATCCTCGATCTCGTCAAGGACCATCCCAACTTCATGCACGGGTTGTCCGCTGCGGACGAGAAGGGCAATATCGTGCGCGTGCTCGAAACCATCAGCGGGCCATCGCTCGCCGCACACGTGGCGGACATCGAGCAGGATCACGAAACTTATTTTTTTTCGACCCTTCCCGGCATTCTGGCAAACTACCTGTGCTGCATCGAGGCGATCCGGTTTCTGCACGACCACGGAGAAAAGCACGGCGATATCCGGCGGGATCACATCCTGATCGACAGCGAGGGCGGACACTACCGCTGGATCGATTTCGACTACAACTATCGCCACCGCGAAAACATGTACGGCTACGATTTATTCGGGCTGGGAAACGTGCTGATCTACCTCGTGGGCAAGGGCGACGTGCTGCTGCCGGACCTCCGCCACCGCGACCCCGGCGTCCTGACGCGGCTCACGGAGGGGGATATGAACATTGTCTTCCACAACCGCCTGGCGAATCTGCAAAAGGTGTTCGCTTACATCCCCGATTCACTGAACCGGATTCTGCTGCATTTTTCGAGGGGCGCCAACTGGTTTTACGAGGAAACCCCTCAGCTGCTCCAGGATCTCTACCAGGCCAGAACCGACATCCGTTGACGTCCATGGCCGGCGCGGCCGGGGAGGGTAAAATGGCGCATCAAGGCGATCTCAACTTCAACCGCAACGTCCTGCTGGCCGTAGACGACTCCGCGAATGCACGGCGCGCTGTGGCTTATGTCGCGTTCATGCTCGGCGGTGTAACCAATTCGAAAGTGACCCTGCTGCATGTCATCTCCGAGCCGGAGGAAGACTACTTCACCAAAATCGAGGAAAAGCAAAAATGGATAGAGCAATACCGGCACCGCGTCGAAGCGTTTCTGGAGCAATACCGCCGTGAGCTGATCGACGCCGGGTTCGCAGCGGAGGCCGTTCAGACCAGCGCGCCGCTGCGATCCTGCCCGTCCATCGCCGAGTGTATCCTGTCCGAACTCGACCGAACCCAATACGGGACCCTCGTGGTCGGCCGGCAGGGGTTGTCGCGCAAGGAGGAATTCCTCTTCGGCAGCGTCTCCAGCAAGATCGTCGGTCATGCCCGCAACTGCGTCGTATGGGTCGTGGCCTGACGGAGGGAAGACCGCATGACACCTCAGGGCATGATTCTGAACCGACTGATGCAATTTGCCGCCGGGCTGCGATTCCCCAGACTCCTGGCGGTAACGGCAGCCCTGTTCATTCTCGATCTGATCATTCCTGACATGATCCCTTTTGCCGACGAGATCCTGCTGGGGCTGCTGTCCCTGCTGCTGGCATCACTGAAGAAGCGCGGCACGGACGGACGGCAACACTAGGGGTCGATGCGCAGCGAGTTGCGTCGTCATCGAAAAGCGGGACGATTCAGTTCGGGACCGAGCTGTTGCGGACCAGACCCTCGAGTCGCTGTTTTTGGCGATCGCGGTGGGTTTGGAGCTCCACCGGCAGGGCATGGTCGGCCGGAAGCTGTCGGATCAGCTTCAAGAGGGATTCTTCCAGGCGGCCCAGCCACTCCGCGCCTTTGGAACATAGTTCCGCATGATCCCCTGCCTCCCGTTCCATCCGCATGCAGACATCATAAAGACCGTAGTAAGCCTCGTTGAAGAACAGGATCTCCCTGGCGCTATCCGGGCCGAAAGACGCCACCAGCGCCTTCCATAGAGACCGCTCGGGATGATAGGCTGCGGTGTTCCACGCATAGTCGGCTACCGTTGCGAATTTGATACGGTACACCTCGGAATCTGCGGCAGCATTCATGTAGAGGTGGCGGCCGTCGTTCAGCCCCTCAAAGCCGTCCGGCCGATCGACGTCCAGCGGTTCGAAGAGGTTGCACAGACGCACCCGGCCCGGGTAGTGGGCTGTATAGCCGCCGTAGACCGTAGTTTCCAGGTTGCGGGCGTACAAGGTATTGTCCCAGAACATGGGCCAGCGGCCGATGAGGTTACGATAGCGCCGCAGGTCGGCCAGATCGACGGACAAGGACCGGATCGTCGGCCCGGTCCAGATGATGGCGACATCCGTCGGTATCTGCGCGGCGAGTTCCTTCAGATAGATCTCGGCTATGCCCTCGCTGCGGTCGATGAACTCGTTCGCGTACCACGGCGGGCAGAACTCGAAACGGGCCCCCGGGTAATCGCGATCCAGCCAGGCCTTCAGCCGATTGATGACGAAAGCCTGCGCGTTTTGAAGGTTGACGAAGCGCTTTCGGTCTTGCGGCGCATAAAGCGAGTAGTTCTTGCGGTTGCGGCCCTCGTGCGGCACGAAATCGTCGGCCAGAAGCATGATCGTGCCGGCCCCGGCGTCCAGGCCGAGTCTGAAGGCATCTTGAAGGGTATCCAGGCTGGCGGCATCGCCGTGGGTCCAGGTGCAACGGATGGAGTCGCTGAGGGCCTCGGCGGCCGATCCGGCCTCAAAGTGCGTGTAGGGGTTGACCATCATGCCGAGGGACACCGTGCCGTTTTCGCGGCAGAGCCGGCCGATCTCGGCGATTCCGGATTTAAACAAGGCGGTCGGATGGTACCAGGCCTTCGTCCGGTTCTCGTAGCCGGCGTAAACCTTGTTCAGCTTCAACCGGATCATCCGTTCCAGTCCCTCGCGGTCGCGGTCGATATCCGCGGGCGTTTCCCAGGGTTTGAGCAGATAAGAGCGGCCCAGGAAATCAGGGTAGTCGATGACGGCGGCGCTGTGATAGACGCAGCGGTCCGCTTCGAGGAGCTGAGCGGCGGTGGCGGCGGCGTAGAAGTTGCCGACGGCGGTTTCCCCGACGAGGAAGACCATATGGCAGGACCCTGTATCGAGGGGCTGGATGACATAGCCCTGCGGGTTGCCGCTGGCCGAGTTCAGCGGTAAATCGTGGTCCCATTTCCGCAGCAAGGAATTCCGGCCGATGGAGAAGACCAATCGTGCGGCCGACAGCTCCGTGTCCGTGGAATCCCCTGCGACAATCCGCGCTTTCAGCTCCGGCCGGTTGCCGGTGGGATTCACTCGGGACAATGATGTATTGAGTTTCTCCTGAAGCAGATGAGCGGCACTCCGGTCGGCGGGCGCCGGGTTGTCCGGAAGCACGATCAAGGGGGCGAGGCCATCAACCCCGCCGGGGTCGAGGTAGGCAACCTCGCGAACCGCTCGGACCTGCCGGGGGGTAGGAGTCAGGCGCTCCAGTTGGGACAACGGGCGGCCGAAATAGGGCGTCAGCCGCTCCAGCGCGCTGAAGTTCCACTTCGAGTAACGGAAAACCACATCGTCCACCCACATGGTGCCCGTGCCTTTCAGGCCCAAAAACAGGCGCACATAACACGCCCCGTCGGGGAGATCGCCTTCCGAGAACGGGTAATTGTAGGTTCGGGCGCGCACGCGGGCCCAATCGAAGTCATCGACCGACCAGTAGTTGGCAAACGGGTAGCTTTTGTCCGACGTGTCGATCCGGCTCTTGCCGACCGGGTTCACGGCGGTTGAATCTAAAGGCCTTTTTTCGGCATCGAAAAAATAGACCCGAATCGAGACGGCATCGCCCAGCCGGCTGCCCCAACGGTGCCGATGGCCGGCCACCTGCTTCAGCCGGACCGCATAGGTGAAGTCGTAGTTGCCGGCGATGACCGGGATATAGTTGCTGAGGATGCCTTCGGCCTCGTCCAATTCCCCGGCCCGGGCGCGGTGGATTTTGATGGCGCGGCGGCCGTGGCTGACTTCATCCGGAGCGCCGCCGCTCCGCGTATCGATCCATTCCACCTGCCGGCCGACTCTTTCCCAGCCATCCGGCATGTCGTAAGCGTCCGTTGTTTCGACCCGGGAGCTTGTCTGTTCGAACGACGGGTTCCAGACCAGGTTGCCGTTTTCGAGCTGCTGCAGTCTCATTTCGCAGGGGATGCCCAACGGATCGGAACTCGACCACGCCGATGTCCCGGTCGCA
>JALOPB010000242.1 GCA_025454115.1 Desulfobacterales bacterium
GCGGCATGCCGGATTTACGGCGAAAGAACGCTAATCTTGCCCGGTGCCAGGCTGGGATCCGAGGGGCCCGTGACCGTAGAAAACTGCCAGATCGGCCCAGGCGTCGAACTCAAGGGCGGTTATTTCAGGGGTGCGGTTTTTCTATCAGGCGCGCAGTGCGGCTCAGGGGCGCATGTTCGCGATGGCACGATTCTGGAAGAGTATGCCAGCTTCGCTCACACGGTGGGGTTGAAGCAGACGATCCTGTTCCCGTTCGTCACGCTCGGCAGCCTGATCAATTTCTGCGACTGTTTGATGGCAGGCGGCACGGACCGTAAAAACCACAGCGAAGTCGGGAGTTCTTATATCCACTTTAATTTTACTCCCAACCAGCATAAAGCGACGCCCTCATTGATCGGCGATGTTCCGCGTGGGGTCATGTTGAATCAGCGACCGATTTTTCTGGGAGGGCAGGGAGGGATGGTCGGCCCGCTGCGGCTCAATTACGGAACCACGGTTGCAGCCGGCACCATCCTGCGCAAGGACGAATTGCGTCCAAACCGCCTCATTTTCGGCGGAGTCCTCAAAGGGGGCAATATCGATTTCCGACCGGGCCGATATACAGGCATTTCTCGGATCATCAAAAACAACTTAATTTACATCGGCAATCTGCTGGCATTACGGCACTGGTATTATGAAATTCGGGCACTGTTCGTCGCGGCGGAATTTCCGCGGAAACTCCTCGATGGGCTGTTACACACGGTTGACGCGGCGATCAGGGAGCGCATGCAACGGCTCAAAGAACTGGCCATAAAGATGGAAGAGGGGGGGGATCCCACTCTGGCGACCGCATGGACGATCCTTGAAGAAAAACTGATCCGCCAGCGCGAACGCTTGGGAGACCTCCGACTGTTGGATGCTTTCAAGGATAGCGTGGTATCCGCGATATCCCGTGAAGGCAAAGACTATATCAGGGCAGTTCAATCTTTGAATACGGACACTGCCGAACAAGGGGCAGCTTGGTTGCAAGGGATCATCGACGAAGCGGTTGCCAGCGCGTTCGAGGCCATGGAATAGTTCATATGGGCAAGCTTTTTGGGACAGATGGAATTCGTGGAATTGCAAATAGCTATCCAATAATACCTGAAGTTGCACTTAAAGTAGGGCAAGCCGTTGCCTGGTTGTTTAAAGAGACTGGAAACCGGCCTCGAGTCATTATCGGGCAGGATACGCGTCTTTCGGGCGATATGATCGCTCATTCCCTGGCTGCCGGTGTTTGCGCAGCCGGTTTGGACGCCGAACTTGTGGGGGTTTTGCCAACGCCCGGCATCGCATTTGTGACCAGATCCTTCGGAGCGAGCGCAGGGATCGTGGTCTCTGCCTCGCATAACCCTTTTCAGGATAACGGAATAAAAGTTTTCAGTTCGGACGGATTCAAATTGCCGGACGAGCAGGAAGCTGAAATCGAAAAACTGGTTTTGTCAGGAAAGACGACGAATCTGAAATCGTCTGATCGTATGATCGGCCGGGCCCGCACCGATCCAAAAGCTGCCGACCGGTATACCGATTTTCTTGAAAAGTGTGCAACGGACAAATCCGGCACTGGCGTTCAATACCGCCTCAAAGTCGTTCTGGATTGTGCGCACGGCGCCACTTACGACGTTGCACCTCGCGTTTTCGCCAAATTGGGGTTCCGGGTGGAGGCGATCAACGCGCGACCCGATGGGAGCAACATCAACCACCAATGCGGATCGCAGCATCCCGATGGACTCGTTAAGCGGGTTTTGGACAGCCGGGCCGACCTCGGGCTTGCGTTCGACGGCGACGGCGACCGCATGATTGCGGTCGACGATCAGGGAGAGGTTCTCGGAGGCGATCGGGTCTTGGCCATCTGCGCCCAGCATCTGCAAATGCAATCGCGCTTAAAAAACAATATCGTGGTCAGCACGGTGATGAGCAATGTAGGCCTAAGCCGAAGCTTGAAAAACCTGGGAATCCGTCATGTGGCCACTCGCGTGGGAGACCGTTATGTTATGGAAGGCATGCGCGTCTCCGGTGCCTCCCTTGGCGGTGAAGACTCGGGACACATGATCTTTTCAGAGTTCCACACCACCGGAGACGGCCTTCTTTCTGGGCTGATGCTGGCGCAGGCGATGCTGAACCAGTCCAAGCCATTGTCCCAACTGAAAGCGGTGATGACCGTGTTTCCTCAAACCCTCATCAATGTCCCCGTGGCATCCAAACCCGATCTGGAGGACTTGACTCAAGTCCAGCAGATGATTCAAGCGGTGGAATCGCAATTGGGTGAGAGCGGCCGGGTGCTCGTGAGGTATTCGGGAACCGAATCTTTATGCCGGGTGATGGTGGAAGGACCGAATCGGGAATCGGTCGATGCCTTCGCGCGATTGATCTCTCAGGCCATCGGTGAGGCAATCGGATAGCCTGAAATGTTTGGGTCTTCTGACTCGCGGGAGCGCGCCATAAAAAAAGGCCTCGGAAAATCGAGGCCTTTTTTTATGGCGTTTATCTTATACAAGTGATGCTTCACCTGTCACGGCTGCTTCCGAAGATCCTCAGCAGCATGAGGAACAAGTTGATGAAGTCGAGATACAGTTTCAGCGCTCCTAAGATGGCACCCTTACGAACGGCTCCTGAATCGATATCGGCCGGCTGGGACATTGCCATATTTTTGATGTCTTGAGTGTCGTAGGCGGTAAGGCCGACGAAAACCAGCACGCCGATATAGCTCACGATGGTGCTGACAGCGCTGCTCTGAACAAACAGGTTGACCAGCGAGGCGATGACGATACCGATCAAACCCATTGTCAGAAACCCGCTGATGGAGGTTAGATCGCGGCGGGTGGTCCAGCCGTAAATGCTGCATGCGACAAATGTCGCCGAGCATACAAAGAACGTGCTGGCTATGCTGGACTGGGCATAAGCCAGGAAAATCGAGGAAAGCGTAGCGCCGTTCAGAGCGGAGTACAGCACGAAAAGGAGTGTAGCCGTCCCGGCTTGCATGCGATAGATTCGTGCACTAAGCATAAACACCAATGCCAACTGAGCGATAATCAGCCCGAAAAATACGACTCCGGATCCGAAAATGACGTTCCGGACCTCGGGCATGTTGGCGACCGAGTACGCCACCACTCCGGTCAATCCCAATCCGATCGCCATCCAGTTGTAGACGCTGCGGACAAACGAATTAACCCTTACTTGAACCTGGGTTTTTTGAAGGGTTAAAGAATCCATTCATTCCTCCTGTGGGTTGGGTTCGTAATCGCGATTTAGGCCCTTAAACTAACACATTGAGCGACTTTTTCAAGATGTTTCGGAAAAGATTCGGCTCAACGAACGTCCGAGCTATTCTTGATTTTCCGCTGCAACTCTTATAGAGATGTCTTTCATGAAGCCAGAAAAGATTTACCAGGAGCTCAAGGAACTTGCCGAGAAGCTCGGGGTTGGTGTCGAAGAACACAATTTTCGCAATACCGGTGTCAGGGTAAAAAGCGGTTCGTGCATCGTCCATGGAAAGCATTTGATAATTATCGACAAGCACAGGCCGTTAGCCAAAAAAATCAGTGTGCTTGCTTCGGCCCTCGCAAAGCTCCCTCATGATACCGTCTACCTGGTTCCTGCTGTGCGAGACTTGATTGCGAAGTATGCGGAGGAATAGGTAAATGTGGGGTTTTCATTGTCACTGCAATAAAGTTTACATAATATAACTTATCAGACTTTTAATCGATTTGCCGAAAAACCGGCCACTTATATAGTTACATGCCGCCAAACGAAATAAAACTGACCCCTGAAGCGTACGAAGGTTCACCAGAAGTACCGCCGAGCCAGGCCCCCAAGACCATCTATTCGGTTTCCGACCTAACAGCCAAAATCAAATCCATTTTGGAGACGGGTTTTCCGTTTATCTGGATTTGCGGTGAAGTTTCCAATTTAAGGGTGCCTTCTTCGGGTCATTGCTATTTCACGCTCAAGGATGAGAGCGCACAAATTGCCGCCGTCGTGTTCCGCGGACAATACCGCCAGGCCCGCATCGATCTTGAAGACGGCATGAGCGTCGTCGGCTTGGGCCGACTCAGCGTATATGAGCCAAGAGGCAATTATCAGCTTATTCTGGAATATCTGGAACCGGCCGGCCTGGGAGCTCTGCAGCTGGCATTTGAGAAGCTCAAGAAGCGGTTGGCTGCGGAGGGCTATTTCGACCCGCGACATAAGAAGCCGATTCCGTTTCTTCCGGTTAAAATCAGTGTCGTTACGTCTCCTTCCGGTGCCGTGGTGCACGACATCTTGACTGTCTTTAAACGGCGTTTCCCCAATCGGCATATCGAAATCGTCCCGGTCAGCGTCCAGGGTCCTCGGGCGGAAGCAGAAATCTGTGCAGCATTGCGTATGGTCAACCAACAGGCCGATTCGGATGTCATCATCTTGGCCCGTGGCGGCGGATCGCTTGAAGATTTGCAGGCATTCAATTCAGAAATGGTGGCCATGGCCATTTTTAATTCTGAAATTCCAGTCATATCAGCCGTCGGCCATGAGACAGACGTGACAATAGCGGATTTCATTGCAGACCTTCGGGCACCGACGCCGTCGGCGGCTGCCGAAATGGCTGTGCCGGAGAAAGATGCATTGCTTAGCCATAAGAGCGATCTCGACGGGGCGTTGCGTCGCGGCTTCATCAAACGGGTTGACGGATTAAATGAAAACATTAAACAACTAAATAAAAGGCTTAAAGATCCAAGGAAAAAAATTCAAGAAATGTGGCTGCGATTAGACGACCTTGGAGGGCGTCTAGGGCGTTCAATGACATTGCGGGTTCAACACATTTCCGATCGACTGCAGTGGGTTGCTCACCGTTTGGATGCAGTTTCACCTAAAGCACACGTTCAAAAATATAATTTAAAAATTGATACAATAGTAAGTAACCTAAATAAAACACTAATAAATATAATCAACAAAAAAATATCGACCATGCGCGAGCACACGATAAAATTGAACGCATTAAACCCTCTAACTATTCTCAATCGAGGATACAGCATTACGCGCACCATTATCGAAAAACGCGTCGTTACGCACCCTGATCAAGTCTCTATTCATGAAAATATTGAAGTT
>JALOPB010000475.1 GCA_025454115.1 Desulfobacterales bacterium
AAACTCCGAAAGAATCCCGACGCCGGCTTCTGCGGCAACCTCCTCATTCACTTAATATTAACCGTTCCCTATCCGAGCCTTAACCGTACGCGGATAAAACCGTAAAGGTGTTGGATCCACAGGTGGATGATTCGTGAAGGGAGACCACATGAAGCCAATGCTGAAGCAGACTGTCCTGAGGATGAATGTCCGCAAGCGGGTTGCTTTGATCGCTCACGACAACCGCAAATTCGATCTGCTCGAATGGGCGCGGTACAATGCCGGCACTCTTGCGCAGCACGAGCTTTACGCGACCGGCACCACCGGTCGGCTGCTGACGAGCGAGCTGGGGTTGGAGGTGGCCCGGTTTCTGAGCGGGCCGCTCGGCGGTGACCAGCAGGTAGGGGCCGGTGTCGCCGAGGGGCGGATCGATTTCGTCATTTTTTTCTGGGACCCTCTGGAGCCACAGCCCCACGACGTCGATGTCAAAGCGCTCTTGCGAATTTCGGTCGTCCACAATGTGCCGATCGCCTGCAACCGCGCGACGGCCGACTTCGTGCTGTCCAGCCCGCTGATGGAGACCGAATACGTTCGGCAGGTCTGGGATTACGGCACCCCCCGGGAGATGCACTGACGCGGGTGCCATTATCGAGTGGGTGGATATCGGCAGGGAGGCTGAGGGGTGGAGCACGCGGTTTTCATGGGGTTTCTGGCACTGGCGGCCTGGCTGTTCGCCTTGCTGGAAATCCAGATCGAGGGACCGCACGGCTGGGCGCAGAACCTGCCGACCTGGCGCATTGAGAACCGATGGACCCGCGCCATCTACAAGAAGCCCCTCACGGGCTACCACCTTTACGCGCAGGGGTTCATTCTTCTCACGGCCCACAGCCCGTTCGGATTGAACCTGGTCGCATGGAACCTGCCGGATGAGCTGCGCATTTTGTCCTTTGTAATCCTGTTTTGGGTGCTGGAGGACTTTTTATGGTTCATCTGCAACCCCCAATACGGGCTCAAAAGCTTCCGGCCGCAATATATCCGCTGGCATCGGGACGCCTGGTGGTGGATCGCCCCGCGCGACTACTGGATTGGTACGCCGGTCGGCATCGCTCTGTACCTGCTCGGGTTGACGTCGTAGGAAGCCCAATTTCGGCGTTGCGCTTCGCCCCGCACTCGCTGCGGCTTACCGGAAGTACGCCTCGTTCGGCGGGAGTTTGCGTGCCTTGAACTTGGGCGTCCTACGACGTCAACCATGTGGTGGTTGGGAAGGAAGTCCAATTTCGGCGTTGCGCTCGCTCGATCATTCGGGGTGTATCAGGGCGAGCACCTTCTCGGCGACGGCAAACGCCGCCCGCGGCCGACCCAGGCGGCGGGCGTTGGTTTTCAGACGTGTCAGCCGTCTGGGATCGTTGAGCAGGGTTTCGATTTTAAAGGGGACGTTTTCCAGAAGATAGTCGGAATTGCGGCTCTCCTGGCCGGGGATGGGGTTGACGATGGCCAGCACGCTGCCTCGCGCCAGGACTTCCGACGAGGTCAACCCACCCGGCTTGGAGATGACCACATCGGCGACCGCCATGAGTTCGTCGATGGCGGTGGTGTATCCGAGGACCTCGACGCGATGGCGCGGGGGGCTGGGCTGCTGCGAAAGCTTTCGGTGCAACTCCTCATTCCGCCCGCAAACCACGACCACCTCGATCGGACACGCGACCGTCAACGCGCCGCCGAGCCCCCGGCTCCGGATGTACTCGGAACGCCCCTTGCGCCGGCAGAAGACCGGATGAATGGGGATGCCCGTCACCGAGATGCGCTCGGGATGCACACCCCAGGAATGGAGGTAAACGGCACTTTCGGAGGTCGCGACAAAGTAATGGTCGCAGGGTTCCTGGACCCATAGTCGATGAGTCATGAAATCGGTCGTGACGGTCACCTGGAGCACAGATATCTGGCCGGAAGACCTCAAGGAGCCGATGATCTCCGCCGGCAGAAAATGGGTGTTCACCACCATGTCCCAGCGTTCCGATTTCAGCAGTCTGAGAAACGGCTGCATGTTCAGCTTCTCCAGGGCCACCCGCAGGCGGTCGGGCTCGAATTCGCCCTCCTTCTCCCGGGGCCGGTCGAGCAGATCGTAGACGTAGCCGAGGAAATGCGGGGCGCGGCGGGCGACATCGAGGTAGCCCTTGCCGTAAATGCGCCGGAAGGCCTTGTTCGCCAGGGTCAGGACATCGATGTTGCGGATCGCTGCGGTGGGAGCGCTTTGCCGCAGCGCCAACTCCATGGCTTCGGCCGCCCGCAGATGGCCGCCACCCACGGAAGCGGATAGAATCAAGATGTTGACTTGACGATGCTTGGTCATGAACACCCTGCCTTGTCTTTAATGCAACGTTAGAATGTTAACACAGGCCTGAAGGATGTTCCAGCGCGCCTAAAGCCGGCCGGCCGCCAGCGACGCAGCGCCCAGCACCAGCCCGCAGCCGGCGATGACGGCGCCGCAGATTCGATGGATCACGGATCCAGGACGATGCGCCTACCAGGAGCGGAGACCACAGCAGCGAACCCAGGAACAAACCGAGCGCGAACAGCGGGATATCCGCAAAGGCGCTTCCGGGCCTGCCGGCGGTGACGGCCGACAGCGCGGCACTGATGACCAGGATCGGAAAGGGGTTTGACAGCATCAGAGCAGCCGTCGCTAGAAAAGCATCCAACCGGCTTCGGCCCGGTGTCCTGGATGGGCCGGATGCCGGCGAAGCCATGTACAGGCGAAGGCCCACCGCCACCAGGACCACCCCTCCGAAAATCTGGAACCAGAATCGGCCCTCGTTGAGAAAGGTCTCGACGGCGTTCATGCCAAGCCCCGCCACCAAACCGTAAAATCCGTCCACCACCGCCGCACCCAGAATCGAACAAAATCCGGCCAGGCGGCCG
>JALOPB010000025.1 GCA_025454115.1 Desulfobacterales bacterium
TTACCCGCCGCCCGGTGCAGGCGGCAAATTGGAGGAAATCATGGGCATCTTCACTCGCTTTCGCGACATCATCGGCTCCAACATTAATTCGATGCTGGACCGGGCAGAGGATCCGGAGAAGCTGATTCGGCTGATGATCCGGGAAATGGAGGATACCTTGGTGGAGCTGAAGTCAGCCTGTGCCGGAGTCATGGCCGAAGCCAAGAAAGCGCAGCGCCAACGTGATGAAGCTGCAGACCGCCGCCGGTTCTGGTCCGAAAAGGCCGATCTCGCGGTCAGCAAAGGGCGCGACGACCTCGCCCGAGAGGCGTTGGTTGAGAAACGCCGCTGCCAGGAGCGCGCCGAAACGCTTGATCGCGAACTCCGGGATCACCGGTCTCTGTCCGACCAATATCAGGATGACATCCGTCAACTCGAAGAAAAGCTGAAATCCGCGCGGGAAAAACAACGCCTCCTCGTACAGCGACACATCCATGCTGAGCGCAAACGCCGCTCACAGCAGGAGATACGCCGGGTGGACAGCGCCGAGGCCCTATTCAAATTCGACGAGCTTGAAAGTCGAATCGAACGGATGGAGGCCGAAGCCGAACTGGTGAACTTCGGGCGCATGCACGACCTGGAAGATCAGTTCAATCGGCTTTCGGTAGACGAGGACATCGAGCGCGAGCTGGAGGCCCTGAAAGCCAGGCGCTCCGACACCGACCAGCCCGCCTAAATCGACTTGATGGGTGCAACTGGATATCGTAAGATGGTTTTGAAATGGGACAATCAATCCCGTTCACGGTCGGACGGAAGGAGTGATTGCACGTGAGCATCTTTGTCGAGGGGGCCCTTGTTTTAATTTTAGCGGGCATCGCGGCGATCGTCGTCGCGTTAGGCATCAAACTTTTTAAGGGAACGGGGGATCGTGCCGCAACGGCTGAAGATGCCAGGGTCATCCAGGAGACCTATCAGGGCTTAACCCGGTTGGAGAAACGCATCGAGACGCTTGAAACGATTCTGTTTGATCGCAAGCGGGAGGATCACAGAGAATGAAGACGCATCAAAGGGGTATCTATCGATCCCGACAAGGCGCCATTTTCGGCGTCTGCCGAGGGCTGGCGGTCCACTTCGATTTCTCCGTGTTCTGGGTAAGGTTCATCGCCATAGCCCTGCTTGTCCTCTCCGGCCTTTGGCCGGCCATGATTCTTTACCTTCTGGCGGCGCTGGTCATGAAGCCGGAGCCGGTGATGCCCATATCTTCTCAGGGCGAACGCCAGTTCTATGACGCTTACGCTTCATCTCGACATGAGGCCGCCCAGCGTCTGAAACGCCGTTATGACGGGCTGGAAGATCGCATTCGACGGATGGAGGATGTCGTCACTTCACGAGAATACGATTGGGAGCGACGACTTCGTTCATGATCCGGTCGGAACAAGCTGCAAATCGATTGGTGTGATGGTGATATAGCCCAATGTATGGACCACTGGTAATGCTTGTAAGCGGCGCTTTGGAGAGCGCAGATGCGTCGGTTACCAGATTGGTCTTTAAATCCGATCCAGCACTTCCAGTGGGAGGCAATAAGATTCCGCCGCTGAATAGTTGTGCACGCTGGATAGGCTGTCGCAAAGCGCATTCTGGACCCGATCCAATAGCACACAGCGGTCCATGCATTCCGGAAACACCTGGTAGCTGCCGCAATCCCGGCAAGGGCTTTTCACCAGGTAACCATGGTCATAGTCAAATTTTTGGGCCAGTGCTTTGCTATGTCTCATGCTTTCACCCTCACGTAGTCCTGAGCGATGCCATTCTGGAAGGTTTATCGTCCGATTTAATTGCGAACTTTAGTTCCTGATTCTCTACAGATCTATACAACTATCATGCCAGAATACCCTAAAAATGGTTTTTTATTTTAATATTCATATAGTTATAAAATATTGCAGCCACCTCTGATAGTTTTTTACAATGCCCGTTCTTGCCTATTGGTGTCAAAAAATTGTCAGAAATCGGTATCTAATTACAGAATTAGAGTTCGGTTATAAAATTGCCGGACACGATGAAAAGGGAGAAGTCGCATAAACTGCAAGGAAGGCTCGACGGAAAGAGTCGGATCTATCATTTCGGGCAGATGGCTGCAGACGTCAGGCTCGTCTGAACTTCTATGCGGGTTTGGCCTTCGTTTTAGCAACCGCGGATTTAGGCGGTGTCGCTGCCACGGTCATCGGCTTGCGTCCCCGTTTTTCACGCCGGTGGAGCAAGCACCCGATCAAAATCATCGATAAATACACGGCGAAAAAGTAAAACAGGTGCCCTTCGGGAGAATGCATCCCTAAGGTTGCCATTGCCAACGCAAGCCAGAATAAAATCTTAGACCGCACTGAGTCGCCTCCGAACGAACCCATCCGAACCAATTATCGTCACTGCCGCCGAAAACATAAGCGGATGCACGCGCGGTCGCTCAAGTCTGGAATGGAGGTGACCGATATACGCATCAGGCACCGGAGCAGGCACCGCCAGCCCGGCGAAAACGCCTAACAGGCTCTCTGGAGGACGTCATGAAAAAGCCGATCATGGCCTTTATCAAAGACCTTAAATCCAATAAAAAAATGCATTCCCTCGACGAGGCCTCGATCAAGCAGGCGGTAGCCTTGAGACTGCTGTCGCTCCTGGGCTGGGATATTTTCAACGTCGAAGAAGTCTATCCGGATTTTTCATCCGATGCCGTCACTGTGTCTTATGCATTGCGCATCGATGGCATCGGCAAAATGGTGTTAGACGTAAAGCGCTACGGGGATAATCCAGACGAGCTTCACCAGCAGCTCGTGGCATTTGCCGCTCGCGAGGGCGTTGACCTTGCCGCGCACACCGATGGGGCCCGCTGGTGGTTCTTCCTGCCAACGGTCAAGGGCACCTTGGCCCAAAAACGCTGCCACGTATGCGATCTGTTCGAACAAAAACCGGAAGATATGGCTCTAGATCTAATGGCCCTTTTGAGCCGAGAAAAGATCGTCAGCGGTGAATACCTCGAATCGGCCAAGGCAGCCTATCAGAAACATAAGCGTAAAATGGCAGCCAATGTTTTGCCGGATGCCTGGAACCGGGTGCTGACGGGACCGAATAAAATTCTGGTGGAAATTTTAAGCGACGCTACCGAGAAAATCTGCGGCTACAAGGCCGATCCGGGAATGGTCGAAGAGTTCATACGCGCCCACTTCGAGCAATGGACGTTGGCACGTGAGCACGCCGCTGCACCAGCGTTACCCCCTCCGTCCAGCGCTCGTATCGCGCCCTCCTTCCCCGTGCTCTCAGACAACAGCTCCGACATCAAGACCAAGAAGCCGGAATTTTTTGCAGACAAAACGATTACCTCCTTCAGCTTTCAGGGCAGCACGTATCCGGTCAAGACCTGGGAGGACATGTTAACCACCCTATGCAACTGTTTCGCTTCCTCCCACCCTCAGGATTTCGAAAAAGTGCTCTGGCTCTATGACGACTTGAAACCCTGTTTCTCGCGCTATTCAGATCAGTTGAGAATTCCGGAGAAAATCCGTAAAACGAACATCTACGTTGAGACCAAGCTTCCCCCTGACGAAATCGTTAAAACCGTGGGAGACCTGCTGACCGAGTTTGGGTACGGCCACGAGGATCTGGTCATCACCACCCAATAAGCGACTCCGGGCCCGAGGTGTTAGAGCGCGGCCAAAGCAATCATCCCGAGCACGGGATCACCCAGCCGCCCGCACCGTGCGTTGTGCGCCCGGCACCGTTTTTTCTTGACAAAAGACGGCCGTACGGAACACAGATGAGCGCATGGCCGACACGTTTCTTTTTTACGATACCGAAACCTCGGGCCTGAATCGGGCGTTTGACCAGATTCTCGAGTTTGCAGCCATCCGTACCGATCTCCAGCTGAATGAGACCGAGCGCTTCAGCGCTCGGATTCGGCTGCGTCCGGATGTGGTCCCCTCCCCCCAGGCCATGCTGGTCAACCGCATCCGAACCGACCGGTTTTCATCGGGTCGTTGTGAATACGAGGCGATGCGCGAAATCCATGCGCAGGTGAACCGGCCGGGGACCACGAGCATCGGTTACAATTCGATCGGATTCGATGATGAGTTCTTGCGCTTTTCCTTTTACCGCAACCTCCTGCCGCCTTACACGCATCAATATGCCAACCACTGCCGGCGGATGGACCTCCTGCCCATCGCCATCATTTATTGGCTTTATCGCGGCGACGCGCTGCGCTGGCCGGTACTTAACGGAAAAGCCTCTTTGAAGCTTGAGGATATCGGTGCGCTCAACGGGCTTTTTACCGGACGGTCGCACGATGCCATGTCCGACGTAGAAGCCGCTTTAAGGCTCGCCCGGATTCTTTCCAGGGATCGAAAGATGTGGTTATACCTGGACGGCTGTTTCCGCAGGGAGGTGGATGCCCAGCGTGCCGAGGAACTTCCCCCCGTCATCCAGAGCGGCCTGGGACCTCATCCCCTGGCCCTGCTAGCGGGCAGCGAATTCGGCACCCGGCTGGCGTTTCAAGTACCGGTGCTGTCGATCGGATATTCAATCCCTTATCCCAAGCAGACTCTCTGGCTGCGCCTGGACCTGCCCAATCTGCAAGAAACCAGAATTGAATCCCCGGCCGATACCACGTGGGTAGTCCGCAAACGCTTCGGCGAACCGGCCATCCTGCTTCCGCCTCATGCGCGCTACATCGAGCGGATCGACCTCGATCGCCGCCAATGCATGCAAAAAAACCTCGAATGGCTGGAGTCTCACCCACACCGTTTTGAGCGCATCATCCTCCATCACCGCCACTATCGCTACCCATTCATACCGGACCTCGATGTCGACGCCGGGCTTTACCAGAACGGATTCTTTTCAAGACCGGACGAAGCCCTGTGCCGCGAATTTCACGCGGTCGATTTGCCTGGGAAGGTCGACAGGGTGGGCCGTTTCTCCGGGCGAGAGGCCCGCAGCCTGGCCGCCCGGTTGCTGTTCCGGAATTATACGGCCGAACTGCCCGCCCCTCTTCGGGCCGAGTCCGCCGCTTTTCTGGAACGCATCCGCCGCGGAGAACCGATGCTGGATTTTAACGGCAACCCGCGTCGCATCCCGCAGTCGGCGCTGTCGGAGATCAACCAGCTGCAGCCGACGGCCGATCCCGGCACCGAACCGTCGGGTATTTTGGCGGAGCTGGAGCGCTACATCCGAAACCGATTCGTCAACGACATGGACGAGGGCCCGACATGAGCGCACCCCCGCCGGCGCTTGAACGCCTGCAGCGCCAATGGGCCATCCTGGCGGCGCTCGGCAACATCTGCATCGTCGCGGTCGGCGGCGTCCTCGCGCTGCGGGTCGGCCCGAACATGGCCCTGCGCTGGAGCATTCCCAGCGCCATCGTGCTGTCCTGGTTTCTTTGGCGGCTGCGAACCTCCCTGGACCGCAACCATGCTCCCGATGACCCCGAGTTGCATCCGTCTCTCGGCGCTGCCAACCTTATCACCATGGTCCGAGCGGCGCTCACGGCATCGCTGGCCGGATTTCTTTTCCTGACCCCGATCATGACGGCAGGCACCGTCTGGGACTGGCTGCCGGGACTGGTCTATCTCTCCGTGGCGGCCATGGATGGCGCCGACGGCCGCCTCGCGCGCATCACCGGCAACGTCACCTGTCTGGGAGCGTATCTTGACACCCAGGCCGATGCCCTCGGGCTGCTGCTGGCCGGTCTGCTCCTGGTCATCAGCGCCAAAGCCCCGCTGCCCTATCTTTGGGTCGGCATCGGCTACTACGTGCTGCAGGTCGCGATCCGGCTTCGCCGCGCCGCCGGCCGACCGGCCGAGCCGGTGCCCCCGCGGCCGGAGGCCCGGTGGGCAGCCGGGTGCCAAATGGTCTTTGCCGCGCTGGCGCTGCTGCCGGTCATGAAGCCGGAGGCCACGCAGCCGGCGGCCTGGCTCATGACCCTCGCCCAGGGGATCAGCCTCGGCCAGGACTGGCGCATCATCTGCCGCTCTGCCGTGACGCCAGACCGAACGCCCCCTCGTGAACGAGCCGTCGTTGCGCGCAAGGTGCTGGCCCGCGGACTGCCCCTGGCCTTGCGATTCGCCGTGGCCATCAGTCTGGTCCTAACCGTTATCGCAACCCCGGATGGCCGATGGAGCGATGTTCCCACACCCGTCCAGGCGGCGGTGCTGGCATGCTCCGGCCTGTGCGTTTTAGGGGTTGTCGCGCGGCTGGCCGCGATGCTATTAAGCCTGTTATGCGGGTTTTGGATGGTTCCTGCCATGCCCGCAGGCGCGGCAACCGTCACCTTGACGGCGGCGCTGTCTCTGGTGTTGACCGGCGCCGGCGATATGCGCCTGTGGCAGCCGGAGGACAGGATCCTGATGAGCACCAGGGGCGAAGGCGCCGCCCATTAGCATCCGGGAAAAAATGGAAAAAGATTCCACTGATCGTGCGGCCCGTGATCGCTCTGTTCGGGGCCTGCCGGATTTGAACGCCCTCCTGTCGGAAGCGGCCGAATTCCGTTCCAGGCAGGGGCGACCGTTCGTGGTCTTGAGCTATGCCCAGAGCGTCGACGGCAGCATCGCCGGCCGGAGGCGCGAGCGCATCCGCCTGAGCGGGGCCGAATCCATGCATCTCACCTATTCCATCCGGGCGCTGTGCGATGGGATCTTGGTGGGAATCGGCACCATCCTGACGGACGATCCCCGTTTAAAGGCCAAGCAGGCGGATGGCCCCCATCCGCATCCCATCGTTCTGGACACCCGTTTGCGGACCCCGCCGGCGGCGCGCCTGCTTCAGCGCCCGGGCGTACGCCCCTGGCTGATCCATGCTCCGGCCGTATCGCCGGAGCGGGTTTGCAGGCTCAGCCGATCCGGTGCGGACCCGCTGCCCTGCTCCGTGTCGGCCGACGGCCGTATCGACTTGCCCGCCCTGATGCGGACATTGGCAGACCGAGCGGTCAACAGCGTCATGGTGGAGGGCGGCGCGCGGGTGATTACCAGCTTCCTGCGGCAACGGCTGGCGGATGTGGTGATCGTCACCATCAGCCCGCAACTGCTCGGCGGACTGCCAGTCATCGACCCCGACGAGTCGGACCGGACTCTCGATCTCCACCTGGATCATCCGTTCTACCAGACCCTGGGGCGCGATCTCGTCATATGGAGCTGCCCGCGATGGACGGACGCATGAACCGCACCGCCGTTGTCATGCATGGCCCCTTCCATGTCGGCGTGGAGCGTGAAGCGCTCCGGCCGCCGGAGCCAGGCGAAGTCCTCGTTCACGCGCATCGGTCGGCCATCAGCGCCGGCACCGAGCTCCTGTTCTATCGCGGCCGGGTGCCGCAGGACCTGCCTTTGGACGCCGGGCTGGCATCGCTGGCCGGGCCGGCAGCCTATCCGCTGCGCTACGGATATGCCGCCGTCGGCCATGTGATCCGAACAGGGCCGGATGTTCCAGGCCACTTCCTGGGACGCCGCGTGTTCTGCTTTCATCCGCATGCCAGTCACTTTCCCATCAAGACAACGGAACTAGTACCCATACCGGACAACATCAACGACCACGACGCCTTGTTTTTCGCCAATATGGAAACAGCCGTTACTTTGATATGGGACGGACGCCCGGCGCTCGGCGAAACAGTGGTAATCCTCGGCCAGGGAATCGTCGGGCTGCTCGCGACGGCACTGCTCGCCCGGCATCCGTTGGGCGGCCTGATCACGATTGATCCCATCCCACGCAGGCGAAAGGCTTCGCTGGACATGGGCGCGCAATCCGCTTTGGATCTCGCCGAGATCGACGATCTGAAGCCCCGGCTGGCATCGCATTCTCCCGGCGCCATGGCCGACCTGGTTTTCGAACTATCGGGCGATCCCTCCGCTCTGAATACCGCCATCGAACTGGCCGGGTTCGGCAGCCGCATCACCATAGGCTCCTGGTATGGAACATCATCGGCCGCGGCCAACCTCGGCGGCCGTTTCCACCGCAGCCGTATGCGAATGAATGCCAGCCAGGTAAGCACCCTGCCTCCGGAATTCGCCACCCGTTGGGACCGGCGGCGTCGCGGGGAGACCGCCTGGGAGACGATTCGCCTCACGCGACCGTCCCGGCTCATCACTCACGAAATGCCGGTCGAGCAGGCGGCGCACGCCTATGACCTGCTCGACCGCCGGCCGGAGGAGGCGCTCCAGGTCGTTTTCACTTACAAAGACTGAAGGGGGGGCATCCGGATGTTCACCGTTGCAGTGCAGCGCGAGGTCATCGCACAGCATCACCTGATCGGCGCGGACTTCGGCCCGGAGAACCGGCTTCATTCTCACGCCTACCGCGTCGAATTTCGACTGAGCGGCAGCGAGCTGGACGGCCACGGGTTTCTGGCGGATATCGACGCGATGGCGGCGGCGCTCGATGAAGTCCTGAACGGCATCCGCGATAAAACCCTGAACGATCTTCCGGAGTTTCAGGGGCTCAACCCGAGCATCGAGCGCCTGGCGCGAATTCTGTGCCGCGCCCTGCGCCGCCGGGTCCCAAACGACGGCCAACGCGAGATCACCGTGACGATCTGGGAAACCCCCTCGGCCTGGGCGGCCTACCGGGAAACGATCTGATGCGCGTCGGCCTGGTCATCCGCGGCCGGATCGATACCCTGACCGGCGGATACCTCTATGACCGCTTCCTGCGGGACGCGCTGTGCGCCCGCGGCCATCGGGTGGATGTGATCTCGTTACCGTTAAAGCCCTATGCGTGCAGTCTTCTCGACAATCTTTCAGGCAAAACAGCCGCCCGGCTGACCGACCGCCGATGGGATCTGTTGCTGCAAGATGGGCTCTGCCACCCGTCCCTGGTATTGGCCAACCGGCGCATCCGCGCCCGGCGCAAGTCCACGATCATCGCCGTGGTGCACCAGGTGCTCTGCCGGCAGCCCCGTCACCGCCTTCTCAATTGTGCTTACAGTCGGATGGAACGGCATTATTTGCGCACGATCGATGGGCTTCTGCTGACCAGTCGTTTCACTCGAGACGCGGCCCGGTGGCTGCTGTCGGCAGGCAGCGTCCCGATGGCGGTGGTCCCCCCGGCCGGAGACCGATTGGGGCGAGGCCCATCGCGCCGAGCCATCCTCGAACGCAGCCATCGATCCGGACCGCTGGAATTGCTGTTTGTCGGCAACCTCACACCCATCAAGGGTCTGGACCGCCTCTTGGAAAGCCTGTCGCGCTTGCCGCGCACCATGTGGCGGCTGGCCGTCGCAGGCAGCCTGACAGCCGACCGCAGGCATACGCGAGCCATTCGCAACTTGATTTCTGGCCGGGGGATGCAAGCGCAGGTGCAGTTGCTCGATGCGGTGGACGGCGAGCGTCTGCGCGCGTTGTTAAGCTCCGCCCAAGTCTTCGCCATGCCTTTCGCGCACGAGAGCTTCGGCATCGCCGCGCTGGAGGCCATGGCCTTCGGCCTGCCGGTCATCGGCTCCGAAGACGGAGGCGTGCGGGAATTCGTTCGCCACGCGCGCAACGGATTTCTAGTGGCTGGCGGGGATGATGCCGCCGTTGGCCGCCATCTTGAAATGCTCCACAGCGACCGCGCACGGCTGGCGGCAATGGGTCTGGCCGCCGAACAGACCTTTTTAGCGAGCCCCTCCTGGGCCCAATCAATGCAGCGCGCCTGCGAGTTTATCGAGGGTGTGGCCGGCACCCGGCCGGATTATCCCTGAGTCAACAAACGAGCCGACGATCTTTATGGACTCCATTTGCTTCCGTACCGATCGCCCCCAGCATGAAGCGACACCAAGCCCGTGGCTGCCGGTCCTTCGATTCGCAGCGGCATTTTTCTATATCAACGCCCTTCTGAGCCTGGAAATTCCGCCCGCCAGTATGGATATTCGCTCGCTGCTGCGAGTCTCCCCGGACGGGATTTGTCTGCTGGCCGGTATGTGCCTGCTGGCCCGCCCGGGGCGGCCTTTCAAACCGGTCGTTTGCGCTGCTTTCACGGCCGCCGCGATCCTGATCAAGCTGTTTCAATGGGCTGACCGCCTGGTCCCGGCCGTCTTCAACCGCGCCCTCAACCTGTTTCTGGATTCCCAACGCCTGCCGGACCTGATCTTTTTATTCTGGCTGACCCGCACGCCGGAAACGGTGCTGATGAGCCTGCTCGGAGCCGGTATGGGCATCGCCGTGATGAGCTGGAGTCTTTGGGTGGCGCTCCAGACCCTGCATGACGGTCTGGCAGGCGAGCCGACGAGGCCCTGGAACATCCGCCGGATCGCCGCACTCTGGTCGGCGGCGATGCTGACGTTCACCGCGGCCGCGCCGGCCGGCCTGGTCGGCGGGTCGGTTTTTCCGCGGATGGCCGAGGAAGTGCGCTTCATCCTGGACCTGGATGAAATCCGCGACCGACACCAGGCTCTCTTGGGACAGGCCATGCTGCGTGCGCTTCAAACCGCCAGCGACCTGGACAGGCTGGATCGGGCCCCCGTGTTTTTAATTGTGATCGAGTCTTATGGCATGAGCGCCTTCAGCGACCCGCGTCATGCCGCAACCGTGCTTCCGGCTGTTCGCACGGCGGAAACCGAGCTGCGGTCTATGGGCTTCGATATGTGCTCCATGTATTTAACTGCCCCCACTTTCGGCGGTGGGTCCTGGCTGTCCCATGCCACGCTGGCCAGCGGCGTCCGCATCGACAGCCAGATCGCGCACGACCTGCTGCTGGCCTCCCGCCTCGTGCCCCTGGCCGAGTATTTCAACCGGGCCGGCTACCGCACCGTCCGCGCGATGCCGGCCACATTCTGGCCTTGGCCCGAGGGTGCATATTACCGCTACGGCCAGATGGTCATCGCACCGGATTTCGGATACCGCGGCCCGGCCTACGGCTTCGCCCCCATGCCGGACCAATTCGTGCTGGACTGGGTGGCACGCCGGATCATCCGGGGGGCTTCCGATCCGCTGTTCGTCGAAGTAATCCTGACCGGAAGCCACGCGGCCTTCGATCGTCAGGCCCCATACCTTGATGACTGGGACCGGATCGGCGACGGATCCGTTTTTAACACCCTCCCGTCGGAGCGTTTTCCGTTCGGTTGGAGCGAGCTGTCCAAGGCATCCCCGGCTTACAGCCACGCCATCGTCCACGTGATAACGATGCTGAAGGACTTCATGCGCCGCTTTATCGATGGATCCGGACTCGTCATCGTGGTGGGCGATCACCAGCCGTGCGTCGAACTGATCGGTGAAGACCAGCCATGGTCGGTGCCGGTTCACGTGATCAGCGCCGAGCCGGACTTCATCCAGGAATTCATGCGCAGGGGGTATACACCCGGCCTGGTGCCGGCACAACCGCTGCCGCACCCCGGCCTGGATACGCTGTTCTGGGATCTGATCGAGGGATTCAGCAGCGGCCGCGCCGCAACCAGCCGCTGACCTGACCTGGGGGGATCATGCAACCCTGGCGGAGCGTATGCACGACCAGGGCCGGCTCAGGCGCCGCCATCGGCTTTCCGGCAAACCGGCGAATTCGGCAGATAGACGTCGAAACGGGTGCCTTTTCCGACCCGGCTTTCAACGACGATGGCGCCTTTGTGGCCTTTAACGATGCCGGATACGACCGCCAGTCCCATCCCGGTTCCTTCTCCGCGGTGTTTGGTGGTGAAAAACGGTTCGAAGATACGCGACCGGATTTCGGCAGGTATTCCATGACCGCTGTCCTGAACGCTGAGCTTCTGATAGGCGCCCGGCCGTAGTTCGTGATGTTTGCTCAAGAAGGCCGGATCGGGGTGGACGTCTTCGAGGCCGATGAAGAGCTCGCCGCCGCTCATACGCATGGCGTGGACCGCGTTCGTACACAAATTGACGATCACCTGGTGAATCTGCGTGGGGTCTGCCATGGCCGCAGTTTGACTGACGAGCTGCGTGCGGATCGAAATCGTTGAAGGCAGCGAGGCCCGCATGAGGTTCAGGGCTTCCTCGACGATGAGGCCGGTCTGAACCGGCTTGAATTCGCAATCGGACTCCCGGCTGAACGTCAGGATTTGCCGGACCAGATCCCGGGCGCGCTGGCCGGCTTTGAGGACCTGCTGCAGGTTGCGATGCACGGCAGATGATGCGTCGGCTCCCATCATGGCGATTTCGGTGTGCCCTAGAATGGCCGTCAGGATATTGTTGAAGTCGTGAGCGATGCCGCCGGCGAGCGTACCGATGGCCTCCATTTTTTCAGCCTGCTGGAGCCGGGCCTGAAACCGGTTCGTCTCCATTTCAAGATTTTTTATCCGGGAAATGTCCGTGGCGATCTGAAGACGCACCCGGCGGCCGTCCACCCATTTGATGGCCCGGTCGTAGTTGAGGTACCATTTCCCGGTGTCTTCGCTGCGGCTTTCCCAGAAAACCCCTGTTCCGGGTTGCCCGTCCGATCCGACCCACTCGGGGTCAGCGCAGCGGCTGCAAGACCCAGTTTCTCGATGGAAAACCTCCCGGCACGTCCGTCCCCTGAGCTCTCGACCGTAGCCGGCCTGCAAATGCCGGTTCACGAAAAGGATCTCGTGGGTGTCCAGGTCAGCCACATAAATGTCCGAATCGATGCTGTCGAGGACCGTGACGAAACGGGCATGCGATTCGATCAATGCTTTCTGGAAAAGTTTGCGTTCGGTGATATCGGATGCCGCACCGGCAAACGTCGTCAAACGGCCGGTTTCATCATAGACACCCCGCACCCGGTTGCGAATCCAGCGAATGCCGCCGTCCGGCCGCAGGATGCGATACTCGATGTCCCGTGAGCTGTCACGTACCGAACGGATTTCCCTGAGCACTCGCGCAAAATCCTCCGGGTGCGCCGCCCCGACGATAGCGGCCGGCGGGTGCGGCGCTTGGTCCCATGGCTGTCCCCACACACGCTCGAAGCCGGGGCTCGCAAACAGCAATGCACTCAGATCCGGCGGACTGACCCAGAACACTTCCTGGATCGTGACAGCCATTTGATGAAGCAGGAAGTCCGGAGATGGAACCGCGGCCGAATTCGGATGGGCGTGGCCGACAGGAGTTGGTTGCCTGGCAGAGAGATCGTCTACACGTTGTTCCATGCCCTGAAGTCCTTCACTGAAAAAAAGCCGCTCACCTGACCCGCCGGTTGCGGCGGGATGGCGTCGTTGATTGTCGCCTTTCAGTACGATGCACGGCCGATGGGAAGGAAGCCGTGCCGGAGGAAGGAACAGGGCCTAATTTTGAATTATTTTAACACTAACCTCCTGTAGCCGCAAGAAAAATTAACGCAGCGGAATTTCCTGAAACGACAAGCCCAGTTCCTGCGAAAGCGCCTTCAGGTCGTCCTCGAGCCGAATTGTCCGACCGTCGGCTTTGGGGACGGAAACCGTCTTATCGGCCACGACCACCACCTGAATCTTCCGCGGATCGAGCAGCCGGCGCGCAAGGCCCTGGAGTTCGTCTCGCGTGCTGGTGAAAAACGCGTCCTGAATCCGATTCAACGTGTCGAGCGGTTCCCGGCGCATGGCGTAGCGGCTGTACGCCTGAACCAGCTCCGCTTTGGTGTCCACGTTGAAGACGAAACTGTTCAACGTGTCCAGACGTTTGAGCTCCAGCTCGCGGTCGGGAATACCCTGGTGCAGGAATTTCATGATGTTGACCGTTTCAAGGATGGCGTCTCCGGCCTTGTCCCCCTTGCAGCCGATGACCCCCACGAGAAGCCCGGCCTGCCATTTGGCGGTTTGATAGAATCCGGCGGAGTAAACATATCCGAGATCATCCCGCAACCGGGTGTACATGAGCGAATCGTTCCCGCCGAAAACGCTCATCAAAAGGTTCAGTTTCCAATACTCCGGGTCGGAGCGGGTCAGGCCGGGAAGCATCGCCACGACATTGGACTGAACCTGTCCGGGCTTGTGAATCAGGGCGACCGCAGGGGGATTTGCCAACGGAACGGCTGTCTTCCGAGGCGGCGGCTCGCCGGCCGGCAAACCGGCGATGAAACGGCCTAACGTATGCCGCACCTGATCGAGTTGAATATCCCCGGAAATCGCCACCACCATGTTGGCGGGAACGAAGTTGGTGGACAGAAATCGAACCATGTCGTCACGGGTGATGGCTGGTATGGTGTTCAGCGCGGCCAGCGGATCCCTGCCGTAGGGATGGTCTTTGAAATACCGGATCAGGGCCTCTCGCATGGCCACGGCCTGAGCGTCCTCACCTTGCCGCCTTAAATTGGCCATTTCCTGCTCTTTCGCCACCTCGATTACTTTGGCGTCGAATCGCGGCCGGGTGAGCACTTCCTGCAGAATCCCGATCCCCTTCTCCCAGTCGGAAGACATCACCGAAAGCTTGACGGCAGTTTCCTCCAAACCGATGTCTATGCCCATTTTGATGGCGTTGTCGTCGAGAAGTCCGGCCAGTTCCACCGGAGTGTAGCTCTCGGTTCCGCCGCGGATGATCGTGCGGTCCAGAAGATCCGTCAATCCAGCCTTGGAATCCGGCAGATCGACCGCACCGGATCGGAAGTAGATCGTCATGTCGATGAGCGGCAGCTCGGCGTCGGGCAGAAAAAACACCGGAGACCCGCCGATCGTCATCTGAACGGCGTCGGGGTAGTCGATGCGATGCGGATGGCGCTCAAAGGACAAGGGGTGTTTCCACCCGGCGGGCGTCGGATAAATGGAATGATTCTGGAGCGACCCCTGGTAAAGCTCGCGCCCGGCGGCTGCACTGCCGCTGATCGAGCGAACCTCCGAATAGGCTTCGGCCGGGCGGCGCGCCGCGCCCCCCGGGATCACGAAACTCGTCGTCTGGTTTTCGGATCGACCAACCTCCCGGGCCACCCGCCGGATATCTTCAGGGGTGACCGCCTCCATCTGGCCCAGGTAGTCGTTGAGGTAACGCCACCCGGCCTGCACCTCCAGCGTCGCCAGAGCTCCGGCGACGCTTTCGTTGCTGCGCAGGCGATCGATGAAATCACGCCGGTTGAGCTTCTTCAGCCGATCGAGCTCCTGCGGTGTGACCAGTTCCGTTTTGAGTTTATCCAGCTCGGCGAGCAAGGCCTGTTCCAGGGACTCGCATGCTGCAAGATAAGCGGACCGCTTTTCGTCCTCGGCTGCTCCCGGCCGCTTCAGTTCGTCGGGTTCGTTGGGCGAGCCGCCCAGAATCAGCATGCCGCCGTAGCGCTGGTCGGGGTTCCCGGCCCAGGCTTCGACCGCCAACCCCTGTTCGACGATGTTTTGCGTCATGCGCGCGCTGCGCCCCTGGCTGAGCACCATGGTCAGCGCATCCAGGGCGAAGAAGTCGGGCGTGTTGATGCGTGCCCCGTGGAAACCGATGCGAACCACCGGCGTACGCGCCCCCTCCAGGAAGCGCACGCTCCTGCGCGGCCCCTGTTGGGGCGGCTCCGCCGTGACCGTTTCCGGTGCGCGCGGTCCGGCCGGGTAGCGCTCGAAGTACATCTCAGCCAGCCGCCGCGCGTCAGCCAGGGTCACATCCCCCACCAGCACGCAGACCGCATTGGCGGGATGGTAGTATTTCGAGTGGAAATCCATAGCATCGCGGGTGCTGAACCGTTCCATGTCGGATTTCCAACCGATGACCGGATTGCGATAAGGGTGCGCGGTGTAGGCGGTTGCATTCAGGTCGAGCCAGGCCGCGCCTTCCGGATTATTGATGTAACGAAACGCCCACTCGCGCTGTACGACTTCCTTTTCGACATAAAATTCGCGCCAGGACGGCTCGAAGAGCTGTTCGCTGATAATGGCGAACCACTGTTCGATCATGTCGGACGGCACGGAGGCGACATACTGGGTCTGGTCCTGGCTGGTGAAGGCGTTGACGCCGACCGCGCCGTTCTTCCCAAGCTGAGAGGAAAAGACCTGGGGAATGTACAGGTTCTGGGCTTCCAGCCTCAACCGCTCCATCTCCGCGAGCTTCTCCCCAATCACCTGGAGGTCGGGGTTGCGTTTAGCCTGCTCCGCCTTGACCCGATCGTAAGCGGCATCGATGCGACCCTGGAGCTCGACGTCCTTCTCGAAGTCGGTCGATCCGAAGTTTTTGGTGCCCTTGAACATCATGTGCTCCAGCATGTGGGCAATGCCGGTTTTCCCGCGCTCTTCCAGCGCGGACCCGGCACGGATCGCCAGACGCACCGCTACTTGGGGAGTCGCCGGTCGCTCCACGACCAAGACCAACATTCCGTTCTTCAGGTAGAACTCCTTGACCTCCAGCTGGAGCCGGGTTCCGCTTTCCGCCGCGCTCGTCCCTCCGGCGGCGATCAGTGCCGCGACCAGAAAAACCATCCCGAATCGTATGAACCGCATCATGTCTGTCTCTCCAAAGGATATGAGTAAAGCCGATAGAAACGCAATGCGACAGAACGTATGGCCGCCGGCGGTGTTTTTCAAGCCCGGCGTTTTCGCCCCCTGCGTTGCGCTCCGCTTTGAAGATGTGCCTCCGGCAATGAATATGTTCAATGCGGCCATAGCACTCATCGTCGGGGCGGGGTATCGGCCGCAGCGTGCCGCAACCATCCGTTCAACGAACTATCGTACGGCAGCAAGCCCGCTTCATATGGCTCCGGACAGCCCCGGAGAACCGATGCCCACGCAGCCGCCGGCCGTCTCTGCCTGTGCGTGGTTCCTCTAGACGGCTGGGGGGCGTGGCAGAATCCATTGAAAATTTGGTTGCGGCGCGCTGCGGCCGATACCCCGCCCCGACGGACGACGGCTGGAGGTATGTGTATTTTATTTCCGGAGTAATCGCGACGCACGGCATCCGATCCAAACCAGGGCAGAAACGAAGGCGATTCCGCTCATCCGCCCGGTCGGCATGTTTGGGCTTGACTCACGGTTCATATGGTCTGTATAAAGATATACCAACATAATTTTTTAACCGGCCGGAGGATTAGGCAAGGCGATGCAGCAGCGTGGCGTCCCCCTGTATCTCAAAGTAGCGGCGACCGTCAAAAGCCGGATCCACAGCGG
>JALOPB010000243.1 GCA_025454115.1 Desulfobacterales bacterium
TCGGGCGAGCTCACTGCAACCATGGTGGAAGTCCATAAGGAGCTGCTGGCCCGCCTGGGCCCGGGCGCAAGAGCCGTGTTCCTGGACACGCCGGCCGGTTTTCAGCCCAACGCCGAACAGATTTCCGCAAAGGCCGTCGAGTACTTCCATCACAAGGTCGGGCACCCCATGGCCGTGGTCGCTTTCAAATCAAAAGACGCACTCAGCGCAATCGAGTCCGAAAAAGCGTTTCTCGCCCTGCGCCAGGCCGATTTCGTCCTGGTCGGCCCCGGCAGCCCGACCTATGCCGTGCGCCAGTGGGAGGGCACTCCGATCCCCGACATTCTCGCCCGCCGGATCGAGGACGGCGCCTGTCTGGTGGCCGCGAGCGCCGCGGCGCTGACCGTCGGTGCGCGCACCCTTCCGGTCTATGAGATCTACAAGGTCGGCGAGGAACTGCGCTGGGTTCCGGGACTCGATCTGCTGGGGCGCTTCGGGCTGAATCTGGTGGTGATGCCGCATTGGAACAACGCCGAGGGCGGCACCCATGACACCCGCTTCTGCTTCATGGGAGAATCCCGTTTTCGATCCCTCAAGGCTCTGCTGCCGGAAAATACCCATGTCCTCGGGATCGACGAGCACACGGCCTGCTTCATCGACTTCTCCCGCAACGAAGCCTGCATCCGCGGCATCGGGGACGTCACGTTGCGACGCGGCGGGGCGGAACTGACCTTCAAAAAAAACAGCGTTGTCTCTCTGGACGTTTTTCAGAGCAATTGGCATGCCCAGTCGCCGCAAGCCGATTCGACGCCGCCGGGAGGAACCGCCGCGGCAGCGGCGGAAAGCCGGCCGGATTCCTTTTGGAACAGCATTCATGCCCTCGAATCCCGATTTCAAAACGCTCTGGAAAACCGCAATGCCGAAGGGATGTCCGCCGCCATCCTGGAACTCGACCGCATCATCTGGATTTCGGCCCGGAACCTGGAAAGCGAAGAGTTTATTTCCCAGGCCCGGGAGATGCTGCGCGAATGGGTGGTCATGTTGGGTTCGTCGTTGTCAACCGGTCCCGGCTCCACCGACGAATGCCTGAGTCCTCTCGTGGAAGAGCTGCTGAAGCTGCGCGACGACATGCGCCGGAGGAAACGCTGGGAGGAGGCGGACGCGCTGCGAGACTGCCTGCAACGTGCCGGTGTCGTTGTCGAAGACACCAACGAAGGCGCCCGCTGGCGGATCAATTGATGATCAAAAACATGGGCGATACCGAAACCGCTGCGCCCGCCCGCGCGGATGGCTTTGCGGCGGACACTTTCGAAACTGTTTCCGGCGGCCTGAAAACGGTCGGACGCCACCTCAAGTTCAGAGCGCCATTTGTGCTGCCGGGATGGATGCGCGCCTGGCAGGAAGTTTTCGCACCACAGGCTGCTCTCCGGATCCGCTCGTTGCGGAAGGCCGGAAGGATTGCCGGCCTTGCACCGCTGCGCGTGGAAAACGGAACGGCCAGGCTCATCGGCAATGCCGATGTCTGCGATCATCTCGATTTGGTTTGCGCCGCCGGCCAGCAGAGCGAGTTCTGCAGCGCTCTTTTGGATCATTTGTGGATCGCCGGGATCCGACGCCTGGATTTGCACCCGCTGCGGCCCGATTCGGTGGTCATCCAGGCACTGGTACCGGAAGCCCGTACACGGGGATACGCGGTTTCCATTACCGAGGAGGACGTTCTGTTTGAGATGGAACTCCCTGCAACCTGGGAGGATTACCTTCGGCGTCTTTCCGGCAAGCAGCGCCACGAGGCGCGGCGCAAGCTGAGACGGCTGGAAGCCCATGCATCGACCGGATTTTACCTGGTGCAGGAGCCCCCGGCGATCCGCGCGGCGCTGAGTGATTTTCTCACGCTCTTCCGGCAGAACCGCTCGGACAAGGCCGCCTTCATGGACGAACGGATGGAAGCCTATTTTCGATTGCTGGCGGAGTATGTGCCGGAAACCCGGATCGGGTTTCTGGCCGTTGACGGTCGTCCGGTCGCCGCGGTATGGTGCTGCGATGTCAGCGGTACCCGCTACCTTTACAACAGCGGCTACGATGCCAGTCTATCCCACTTGAGTGTCGGCATTCTATGCAAGGTCCTGAGCATTCGAGATGGCATCGCTCGCGGTCTTGCCAAGTACGATTTCCTCAAAGGAGAAGAAGCTTACAAACACCACCTGGGAGGCCGGCCGGTGCCGATCTATCGATGTCAAATCAACCTCTCCGGCGCGTGAAGGAAATTTTTCTAAGGAAGCCACTTTGCATTCTCCAGCGCACTCCATCGCCATGATCAGCGCGCACTCCAGCCCCCTGGGCCGGCTCGGCACCCAGGACACGGGCGGAATGAGCGTCTACATTCGGGAACTCTCGCGGCAAATGGGTCTGCGCGGCCACCGCGTGGACATTTACACTCGTGCCGGGGACGGCCTTGCAGGCGGCGACGCTTTGAGGATTTCTAAAAATGTGCGCCTGGTTCCTTTGGATCTGGGACCGGACGTGGATGCGACCAAAACAGCCCTCTACCCTCATCTTGCTCGATTCTTCCATGCGCTGGAGCGCTTCCGGGAACAGGAGGACGTGAGGTATGATGTGATCCACAGCCATTACTGGCTCTCCGGCCAGGCAGGCCTCTGGGCCCGAAAAGCATGGGGCGCCCCGCATCTCACGACATTCCACACCCTGGCCGCCGTGAAAAAGCTGGTCTGCGGACCCGAATCCCAATCGGATGTCCGCATGGTCGTCGAACGACACCTGGCCGCTGCCAGCGACCGAATCGTGGTCACCTGCGACCGTGAAAGGGACCATCTCATCCGGCATTATGACGCCGACGCAGGCCGAGTCACGGTCATCCCCTGCGGCGTGGACCTCGATCGGTTCCAGCCGGTGGATCGAACCGCCGCCAGAAAGCATATCGGAGCGGGTCCGAAAGAAAAACTCGTTCTTTATGTCGGACGCCTGGCGCCTGAAAAAGGCCTGGATCGACTGATCCGGGCTGTCGCCCAACTGGGACATATCTCAGAACTGCGCTTGATCGTCGTCGGCGGGGATGACGAGCATGATCCAGCTCGCCGGCGGATGATGGACCTGAGCCGTTCTTGCGGCATTGCCGGGCGCGTTGCCTTCCAGGGCCGGGTCGAGCAGAGCGAGCTCCCCCGATTCTACAGCGCCGCCGACCTTCTGGCGCTGCCATCGTCTTATGAGAGTTTCGGCATGGTTGCCCTGGAGGCGCTGGCCTGCGGCACGCCGGTGGCGGCGACCCGCGTGGGAGCGATGGAACAACTGCTGCGGAGCTACGGAAACGGCCGTCTGGCCCCTGACCTTCAGCCCGCTTCCCTGGCAACCGCCATTGAAAATGTGTTGCGGGATCGGGCCGCCCTGCCGCCGCGCACGGCGTCGATTCGGCGCTCCATAGCCGATTACGACTGGTCCCGGGTGGCGGCCGACGTTTTGAGAGTATACGACGAAAGCCTGGCAGGTGCTGCCAACGCAGCCCAGATAGGGGTTCCCGGCTTTCATCCGAAAGCCGGACAGCCGACCTGTTGCGGTTGTGGCGAGCTGACGCCGGCGTGAGCGGAGAAGCGCGGTCATGACTTTAGCGGATATTTTGGTGATTGCCGCCCACCCGGATGACGCCGAATTCGGTGCCGCCGGCACAGTGGCGAAGTGGATTCGCGAAGGCCGGCAGGCGGCCTATCTCATCTGCACCAGCGGCGAAAAGGGAACCACCGACCCCACCCTCACTCCGGAGATGCTCAGCGGAATCCGTGAAGAAGAGCAGCGCGCCGCGGCGCGAACGCTGGGCGTCCAAAGCGTCACCTTCCTGCGCATGCCGGACCAGGGCCTGGAAGACACCGCCGAATTCCGCAAGCTCATCGTGCGCATGATCCGAACCTTCCGACCCGCAATCGTCATGACCTCGGACCCTTACCGCCGCTACATCTGGCATCGCGATCACCGCGTCATCGGTCAGGTGGTGCTGGATGCCGTCTTCCCCTTTGCCCGCGACCGCCTGGCCTACGCGGATCTTCTGGCGGAGGGGATCATGCCCCATAAGGTGCGGGAGCTTTACTTCTGGGGGACCGAAGACATCAACTTCCGATCCGACATCACGGCCACCTTCGATCTCAAGATCGCCGCCCTGCGCTGTCATGCGAGCCAGGTCCGCGAATTCAACCGCGGGGACCCGATCGAGTGGTTGCGCCAGCGCTGCCGGGAGATGGCGGCCGGGGAGGCCTTCGGGCTGGCGGAAGGGTTTCACCGCGTCGAAGCCCCACCCTAGCCGACTGATGATAAACGGCCAGGTTTGAAATAGCGCACTTCAGGCAACTCGCGGGAAGAATCCGTTCGAAAAATGAAGGCGGTAAGCGAGCCGGTGGCCGGGTAGCCGCCGGTGAAACCGAGCGCGTGCAGGCCGGACTTGTTCCGGGGTGTGAGCGCCATCCCGCGCGCCCAGAGCATGGCAAAAACGATCACGTCCCCGTGGGTGACCGCCACCACGTTTTCGCCGGCGTGGCGAAGGCGCGCCAGTTGGAAGAATTTCAGGACCCGCACGACGATGTCCTGGGGCTGCTCATAGGGCGGGCCGACGCCGCTGTAGACGTCTCCGTTCCGGGCGTCGACCTCTCCGCTCGGCCGGCCCTCGAAGGGGTTGAGAACTTCGAGCAGGTGAGACGACTGCCGCAGGGTGATATCCGGGTGGAACCCGCGGATTTCTCGAGCCGTCTGCCGGGCCCGCAGCAGCGGGCTGCAATACAGGGCAGCAATCGGAGCGCCGTTCAGAAACCGGCCGGCCGCCCGGGCCTCTTCCAAGCCGCTCTGGCTCAGCCGGAATCGCGGCAGACGGCCGTAAAGGATCCGATCGGGATTGTGAACATTGCCGTGCCGGACGAGATATATGATGGTAGGCGTGGTCATGCCAAGATCCCCTGCCATTTTAGTTTGCGCGAACCGGTTCGTCTCGTGATATAGTTTGGACGCTATTTACGAAGTCATCAAAACTGATAGCCGTATCTCACCCCGAGGGTATCCAACCCCTCATTGGGTTCGGCGCTAGGTCGGCATTGGAAATGTGGTCGAACATGATCGAAATGCGATGATGTTCGTGAAACGTGAATCCGAACTCGATGGGTTCGCGAAAAAGGATGCGAGACCCCAGTTGCTTTTTGTTGGCGTCGTCGGATTCCAACTGCCCGTTGTGAACGGCCAGGCCGGTACCGACATTGAAAAAGAACCCGTTATCGAACTTGAACTCCCACACGGCCCCCCCATAAACCTTGCTGGTATCGCCCCGGCTGTTGACGCTCAGCCCGATATTGGGAAGAATGGCTCCCCCCCAGAGCATAAAACTAGGCTTCTTGAATACTATTTCAGCGTTCCAATCCACGCCGCCCTCCGCACGAGTATTGCTCCAAAGCCCACCCATATCGTGGAACAGCAGCCCAAGGCGCACTCCATATAAAATGCCTTGATCGGAATCCGTTGCCGGAAGAACTTGCCCATGCAGGGGGCGGCTGAACGCTCCAAACACCAATACCGTGAAGCCCAAAAGCACGAATCTCAGCATCATCATTCTCCCGCATCGATCCTACCGTCTTAAGAATTTGACCGAGGAACCCTCTTGCCGCGCTGCGCCCCAAATAATCAAAGGATTCCGGCAGAGCGCAGAAACCCCTCCACATCACGCCAGAAAACCGCCCAGTCCGGAGGACAATCGTTATGGCCGGCCTCGTATACGATCATTTTTCCCGGCCGCCAGATTGTCGAACGGGTCGCGGATCAGAATCGCAGGCGCCAGGTACCGAATCGCAAAGGCGCTCACGCTTTTGAAGGCGGACATGAGAATGACGGCGGCCGACGGCCGCTTGAGCGCCAGATCGCAGACCGCACCGCCTCCGAGCGAACGGCCGAACAGAACGATACGGCCCGGATCGACGTCGGAACGGGCAGCCAGCAGATCGTAGGCCAGCGTAAAGGTCTCGGAGATGCTTTCTTGAGAAGGGGACCCCGCCGATCGTCCGTACCCGGGGTACTCCACCAAAAGCAAGCCGATCCCCATGGATGCGAACCGGCTCAGCTCGCTCGGCCAATAATCGATCAGCTCTCCGTTGCCGTGGCCGAAAATGACCGCCGGAGCCTTCTTTGCAGTCGATTCCGGAGGCAGGTACCACGCCTCGACCCTGCCGAAGGAAGCCTCCAACCACAACGGCTCGACTCCCAGAGTCCTATAGTCCGGCGCCGGTGGAGCCGGTATCATATAACGGGGGAAGATGACCTGCCGCTGAACCAAGAACAGCAGGACGCAGTAAACCGCGTAAATGCATCCGGCACCGGCCAGAATCTTGACCAAGCCTTTCACCTTTTTGCACCCGCGAGGTCGTAAGGCTCCTATGACCCCTAAGCGGCGGCGAGTCAGTCGGCCGCCGACTTGGCGTGTTTCCAGGACTTCCAGAAAAAATACCCGACGATGACAATGGTCGCCAGCGGCGCCAGCCATTCGGGGATGTGCATGCCGTAGCCGTGCGCCAGCATCACAAAACCGAGTACCAGCACGGAGTACATGGCGCCGTTCTTGAGATAAATATACTTCTTGATCTTTTCCAAATTATAGATCGTGAGCTGGCGCACGACGATGGCGCCGATGCCGTTGCCCAGCAGGATCAGGGGCACCGACAGCGTGAAGGCGAACGCCCCCACCACCCCGTCGATCGAAAAGGTGGAGTCGATCACCTCGAGGTAGAGGATTTTGGCGATGTCCGACATGGACGTCTCATCATGCAGCAGCCGTTCCTCCTGGGACTCGGCGTAGCGCTTGAACCCATGCGTGATGAAAAAGGCCGTCGACCCCACTACCGCGCCGAACCCCAGCATCGGGTCTTTCTTCAGCGCAAACCAAACGATCAGCATCAGGGCCACCGAGACCACTGCGTAAAACCAGGCCCCTTGCCGCGCAAAGAAGTCCTCGCCGGGCAACCCGAACTTCTTCGGTTCCTGGAACAGCCAGTTGCAGAAAAGAAAAATGAAAAACACCCCTCCACCGATGAGCAGGACCGGCGCACTATCATGGATGGCTTTCTGCGCTGCCGGGTCGTCGGTGAACGTGGCGGTCAGGGCCTGCCAGGGATTCAGCCCCGGCGCCATGACCCAGACGATCAGCCACGGCAGCAGGCCTCTTACGCCGAAGACGGCGATGGCGATGCCCCAGGTCAGAAACCAGCGCCGCGCTCTCGCCTGCATGGTGGCCAGGACTTCGGCGTTGATGATGGCGTTGTCGACGAGCGCCAAAATACAAATACAGAGCGGCTGCGGCTGTGTCAACCAAAACGCAGGTACGGGTGTCGAATCAGAGCGCTTTTCCGGTTAATCGATGGCACCAAACCAGCCACGTCGAAGCATCCCTTTTACTAGTTCCATCATGGGGAATATGGTGCCCGCCGCGATCAAGATTGCAGCCCATTCCGAGTATCGAAGACCATACGTGCTGAAGGCCTCCTGCATGAAGGGCACATATAGTACCGCCGCCAAGGGCAGCAGTTCCCAGGCGACAGCGAGGTTAAGCCATTTGTTGGCGAAAGGCTTATAGAGCAATGAGAGCCGCTCCGATCTGAAGTTATACGCCATGAAGAATTGTATCAGCACCAAAGACACGAATGTCATCGTCATGGCTTGCTCACGGCTGTAACCAGAACCCAATGCCCAGGCAAACAGGCAGAGATTGGCCGCCGCCGACCACAACCCGCCGGCGATCATGAGTGTAACGACCGGGCGGGTGAAGATGCCGGCGCGGGAGTTTCGCGGTTTGCGAAGCATGATGTCCCGTTCGGGCGGGTCGACAGCCAGCGCCAAGGCTGGCAGTCCATCTGTCGCCAGGTTGACGTACAGGATCTGAACTGCGGTCAGTGGCATCGGCAGCCCCAGCAATGCGGCCCCGGCCATAAGAACGATCTCGCTGGTGTTGGCAGACAAGAGGAACATGAGATATTTCTTGCAATTGTCGAAAATCCCCCGGCCTTCCTCTACCGCCGCCACGATAGATGCAAAGTTGTCGTCCGTGAGCGTCATGGCAGCAGCCTCTTTGGACACATCCGTGCCGGTAATCCCCATTGCCACGCCGATATCGGCCTTTTTAAGCGCGGGGGCATCATTGACACCGTCGCCTGTCATGGCGACGATGTGCCTTCTTTTCTGCAGCGCCTGGACGACACGCAGTTTATGCGCCGGAGATACTCGGGCATAAACATCTATTTGCTCGACCTCAGCTTCCAAGGCTTCATCGCTGATCACCTCTAGTTCGGCACCGGTGACGACTCGCCCACTCGTGAGGATCCCCAGTTCACGAGCCACCGCCTGGGCGGTGACGGGGTGATCCCCTGTAATCATGACCACCTTGATGCCTGCCTGTTCGCACTTCTCGATAGCGGTCTTGGCCTCCGGTCGCGGAGGGTCGATCATGCCCACCAATCCGAGAAAGGTCATATCCCGCTCGGCATTTTCCAGGGTGGCTTCAGGTTTGACGGAGATGGCGAGCACGCGGAGTGCATCCGCCGCCATTCGGCGCGCGGCCTCCAGTATCTTTTCCTTTCCAGCAGCATCGAGCGCCATACTTTCGGATTCGTTAAACTCTCGCACACACGAGCCGATGATGGTCTCCGGCGCTCCCTTGGAAAAAGCCATCCCACCGTCCGGAACCGCGTGCAGCGTCGTCATTCGTTTGGTTTCCGAGGTAAACGGAATTTCAGCGGTACGTGGAAATTGCGCGTCGAGATCGCTTTTCTCCAAACCCGCCTTTGCGGCGGCGACGACCAAGGCGCCCTCTGTCGGATCCCCTTTGATGTGCCAACGCTTGTCCTCAGCGCTGTAAGTGACGACAGCGTCTGATGCTAACGCGGCGGCTTGCAGCAGCAATTTGAGAGATTCGGGCGGGTCAAAGACTAACCCGTCGTATATAAACTGGCCGCGTGGCTCATAACCGGCCCCGGAGACTTCCAGCATTTTCCCACCCACGAAAATCCGGCGCACGGTCATTTCATCTTTCGTTAGAGTGCCGGTCTTGTCCGAGCAGATAACCGATGTGCTGCCGAGGGTCTCCACGGCGGGAAGGCGGCGGATGAGGGCATTGCGTTTGACCATTCTCTGGACGCCCAAGGCGAGTGAAATCGTGACCACTGCCGGCAGTGCCTCCGGAACAACGGCCACTGCCAGGGCAATACCGAAAATGAGCATTTCGATAAAAGGGGTGCCCCGAAACAACCCGACGGCGACAATTAGCGCCACGATGACGAACGCGGCGCGTGCCAGGGTGTGGCCCAGCCGATTCAGGTTCTCCTGCAAGGGGGTTTTGCCGGATTCAATCGTTTGGATCATACGGGCGATTTTACCGAATTCCGTGTTCATGCCGGTCTCAACGACCACGGCCCGGCCACGCCCATAGGTGGCCGCGGTGCCGGCATGTACCATATTTTTGCGATCGCCGATCGCCGCCTCCCCATTGAGAGGGGCCACGTGTTTTTCTATCGGAACGGATTCGCCCGTAAGGGGAGCCTCCTCGACCTGCAGGTTGACGGACTCAAACAGCCTCGCATCAGCTGGAACTTTGTCCCCGGCGCGCAGGAGAAACACGTCGCCCGGCACGAGGTCGCGTGCCGGCAATTCAGCTTCTTTGCCGTCTCGTATGACGTTGGCCGTCGGTGCGGCCATTTGACGCAAGGCCTCAATCGCACGTTCAGCACGGTATTCCTGCACAAAGCCCAGTATAACCGCGAAAAATACGATGATGGTGATCGCAATGGCCTCGACGGCATGCCCCAGAAATGCGGAGGCCACCGTTGCAGCTATGAGGATCAGTATGAGGATGTTTTTGAACTGCTCTAGCAGTATTCGCCAGGGCGAGATGCGCCTGGCTGCCTGCAGCTCGTTCAG
>JALOPB010000244.1 GCA_025454115.1 Desulfobacterales bacterium
TCCGGATAATTTCTGAGCCAGATTTTATTTGTCATAATTTCAGCCTAATACTTGTTATCGAGGTGCGCTGGACCAATCTTGACGGTTCCGTAAAAAGCCTAATTTCTGCGTTGCGCTGCATCTCGAAGTCGTTGCGGCGTACATAAGTACGCCTCACTCCTCGAGATTTGCGCGCCGTAACTTGGACTTTTTTCGAAACCGTCTGGTTTTTTTACTTTTACCGCTTAATCAGTCTTGCCGCGTCCCTCTGTGCCAAGGCGACCCGGCATTGATCGCCGCCACGCGTTCTTGACGGGACGCTTCCAAAAAGGACGCGGGGGCCAGGCCGGCCGTTTTTGCCGGAGATGCCTTTCAGAAAACCGGAAAGCGGGTCTGTCATCTTCTGCAACTGGGTGAAGAACTACCGCTTCCGTTTGTCATAAATGGTTTCACAGAAGCCACGGCGCCTCTGCCGAGGCGTCTTTTTTCCGCTGCAAACGCTACCCGAGGATGATCTTCATCGCGTGGACCAGCGCGTAGGGGTGTTCGAGCCCCTTGTATGTCGGCGGGATCTCATGGGCGAAGCCGAGAAGGGAAGCAACGGCGAGCCTCGCCGAATGGACCGAGTACTCGATGGTGTAGACGACGTCGTCGGGAATCTCGCAATATTGACCGATGAATGCGAAATTGACGGTCCCTTCGGGTATAACGTTCGGTCGGTCGCCCTTTGCTCTCGGCATGAACTGGCTCGCTGCATATGGCAACATGCAGGGAATGCAGTTCGCGCTCGATAGGAGCGCCGGAATGTGGGGCTGGAACCCAAGATGCGAGAAGGTCTCGACAAGGATCTCCTCGCCGCTGCAATCGGACATCCGCTTCTTTACGTAGGCGCCGACACGGTCCGGAAAAAGCCCGTAGCCCCACCACACGAAGATTCCCTCAGGTTGCCCCGCATAGGCCGGCGGGTGAAAGAGGTGGAACGTCAAAAGCCAGCTTGAACTCTTGAGGGTAACCAGGCCGCCGCGCCCCGCCGGGCTGCCGCTGAAGCGCTCCATCAGTTTGAAGAAGCGGTCATCCAAGTGGGTCACCGTAAACGTTATCCATTTCGTCTGGTCACTATGTCCGCAGAACGCAGAGGGACGACCAAACGCGGGATCCTTCTCGGCGAGCCGCTCCCAGAGGGTCCAGGAGCCCCCGGTTTTGACGGTCGTGGGAACGGGGGGCGCAGACATCGAGCCAAAGCTCGAATCGGCCGTCATGGATCCAATGGTGACGATGACAAGATCGCTCTCGCCGACGTCGATCTTGATCCGCTTCCCCTCGCGCAGACAACGAATAGCCCGCACGGCCTTCCTGCCGTTGGCGCGCGCGAAGTCCAGGTCGGTGACCTGGACGCCCGTGTCGAACTGTACGCCGTGCTGCGCAAGCCAACTGAGCAGCGGTCGAATAACGGTGTCGTAAGTGTTGTATCGGGTGGAGTGGATGATCTTCAGCGTCGCCAGATCCGGAAACAATCTCAGGAAACGGAGCAGGTAGCGCCTTAACTCGATGGCGCTATGCCAGGGTTCGAATCCGAACATGCTGCACCACATGCACCAGAAGTTCGTCTCGAAGAAATGAGGCTCGAAGCAGTCTTCGATGCGCTTTGTGCCCAGGGTGTTCTCCGATGAAAACAGGAGTTTGACGAGGTCCACCCGGTCCTTGTTGTCGAAGCCCAAGATCGAAGGGTCGATGATCTTTCCGTTCTCGACCAGCCGGGCCTTTGCGTTCCACGGTGTCGATTCCCAGAACTCGAGCATGTCCAGAGCCACTGACTTGCTTGGGTCGTCGAGCGACGGAATGCCCGCAAGAAGCTCATAAGTGAGGACATACGCCGCTCCGTACATCCGGCTGCCGCGCATCGAATACCCCTGCTCGGGAGAACCGGCGGCATCCAGACTTCCGCCAAGCCTCGACTCCTCGAGGATCTGAATATGCTTCCCGGGAATGTGACCATCCCGAAGGAGGTAAACGGCGGCGGCAAGTGAGGCAATTCCTCCACCGACAAGATAGGCCTTTATATCGTCACGCACGTTCATCATTCGCGACTCCTGGTCCGGTGTTGTGCATAAAGGTGCGATAGCGCGCCGCCTGATGTTATAGACTTCCGGATAATGATTTGGCTGCCTTATCACTTGTAAAAATAGCATCCACCCGCGTGCTTCATGTCGACCATTAAGACAACAATTCCCCATTGAAAAAAATGTCGGTGTCATGCCAGCTTTCTGAGCTCGCGACGGCACACTTCGGTGGTCCAGCGGATAAACACCCACAGCAAGTTTTTCCACGTGATGGGTACCAGGGTAAGAAGACCCTCCCCCTCGCGGTAGCCAGGGTTAATCTTCAGGAAGAACTTGACGTCCGGCTTGTCACAGTGGGACCAAAACGCCAAGTCCTCTCTGTCGTTTCGAACAATCCAACCGACTTGAACGATAAATGGGTTGTCCCGGCAAGCCGGTCCGATCCCGAGATTCTTTGCCATGTCACACATCAGACGAAGGATATCGGGGGGTGTTTCGCGCCTATATGTAGGATATAACTCATAGCAGTTTCGGAATAATGAATGGTAGCTCGACGGATGAACCAAGGTCCCGATATAGTACACCTTCCGACCGGGATGAAAACACTTGTATCGGCAGTATTCAGCAAAGGCAAACGAAAGCGTGGCGTGTTTACGCCTGTAGGCGCGGAGTAATCCTGCTTCAGCTCTGAAAATCGCCGTGATTTCGGCAGCGTTCGACCTAATTTCGAACAAGTGGATGGCATAATAGCCGACCGCTTTTTGATGGTCGTTACGAAAGATCTTGACCCGGGTCCTCACGGCTCCAGGGCGAATAATGTAGCTGGTAAAACTATTTATATCCACCCCTTGAAATATCTGGCATTGGATCTCATAAAGCTCGTGAATAAACCGCCGCTTCTTCTCTTTTACAAGGAAGATTGGATCGATGGTTTCGCTCTTTGTGATTCTTTCCATGTACGCATAGGATTTTGGGAAAAAAATCGACAAAATATCCATCTAATAACAGGTTAAATCGACAACATATTTCTCGATCGCTTGTACTCGGTTAATTATTTTTTGCATAGCTTTTTCGGTCAGCATTAAAACTTTTTTCATATCCTGTATTGATGAGTTTAACGCTGGATTTGTGGTATTTTAATTCATGGTTATTGCCAAGCCTGTAGGAGAATAGTTACCTTCTTCGAGAATCCTATTTGATGGAATATTTGGGGGATCACTGTAATTATGTAACTCTGCGTAAGCGTTTGCCTAACCTGAAATAAAAGGCAAAGAAGCATCACTGTGATCGCTAAACCTGATGTTATTACGGGCCTCATAGAAACAAAAAATTCCCCGCGTATAGAGGTATACGATTTTCCTCCCTTCCTCCTTTTGTTATGATTGAATTGAAAGATTAAATTCAGTCGGCGGTATCTTCCTTGGTGGAATGAGCTCAGAAGAATTTTAAGGAAATGGGTGCTGAACCCTCAATGATAAGAAATATTAGTTTTATTTTTATTGGCTTACAATCCCCATAAGTGGTCATTTTTCTTTCATGATATAATGTTTTGCACCTTGAGTTGAAATCCGAGAACGTGGGGGTGCACTGGAAAGCCGCAACCCCAGCCATCAGCTGGTTCAGTTGACCTTTATCCTCTGGTCTCTCGAGCATTTATACTTGACGACATTCCGTGGTTCAAGGATCATGTCCTCTCCCGATGCTGGATCTCAGCCATTATGGTCAAATCAAAGAGGGTGAAAAGCCAATTTCGATTGGGAGTACATCATTGGGCCCAAAAGAACCCGACCGCGGATACAAAATGAGGGGAATAGAGGGTCGTTTTCGTTTCCGGATGAAGGACCAAATTGAATTTTTTGAAAGGGTTTGTTTGTTGGGCGGTGCCGAAGCTCGTGGCGGCCGGCGGCCTAAAGTCGTTCACGGAGTCGCGGGCCGAAGCGGCGGGAGGGCCGCTGCGTCTACGCGGAGATAGTCCTGCAGGGCGTCGCGGGTGCTGGAAAAGGCCAGGTCCTGCCAGGGAATCTCCGCCGGTGCGAACAGGCGGGCATCCAGGGCCTCGTCGGCTGCCTGCAGGCGTCCACCGATGACCTCGGCCGCGTAAACCACCACCACGGTGGTGACCTGGGGATAGGAATAGACCCCCACCAGGGGGCCGATGGCCACCCGCAGGCGCACCTCCTCCCAGGCTTCACGGGCGGCGGCGTGGGGCACCGCTTCGCCCACATCCACAAAGCCTCCGGGAATCACCCAGCGGCCATAGGCCGGGGGAATGGCGCGCCTGAGCAGTACGATCCGGTTTTCCACCCGGATGATGGTGCACGCGGCGATCTTGGGGTCGAGGTAGAGCACGAAGTGGCACGCCCCGCACCGCAGGCGCGGCGGTTCGCCGGGTTTCAGGCTGGCGAGCGCCAGCGGGCCGCCACACTGGGGACAGTAGCGATAGGTTTGGGCGCGTTGCATTGGGCGGGCGTCTTCCTGTTCGTGGTCTGAGGTGGCGGCCGGCGGTTTGTTCAAAAATGCTGTCATCATATACCGAGAAAAGCGAGGATTGCAAATCTTCGGTTCGCTCCGCTGTTTCGCGTTGCAATTTTTCGGTCAGGGGCAGGCTTGCATCCCACCGGCGGGTGGTGATATGTGCTCTGCGCGGTGTAAGCCGGCCTGGGACTGATTTCAAGCGTTGTCCGGTTTGAATTTGAAGCCGGCGGACTTATATTCTAGCGGTATTTTGCAAGGCGACGGCTTTGGGGGGGTCGCCCGAGTCATCGCTGGGGAAGACGATCATGACAAAAAACCTGTTTGACCCGCCTGCGCCCCGCGGGCCCCAAGAGGCCCACCGGGGGGCACCCGAATCGAACCTGGCTGGCCTGCGGGACCAGATCGACGCGATCGATCGCCGGATGGTCGGGCTGCTGAAGGATCGCCAGGCGGTGGTCGAAAAGGTGGTGACGCTCAAGAAGGCCGCCCACCTGCCGGTGTATCACCCGGCCCGGGAAGAGAACCTGATTT